>CAJCIQ010000107.1 GCA_903970475.1 Beijerinckiaceae bacterium | reverse complement strand
AAATAGGTTAACGAAACATATAATGGCATGATGAGCAGTTTTGAAGAATTATTGCAACAGTTTGAGTCCCGTTTTTCCCGCCGTCATTTTCCCAAAGAACCAGCCACCTTATACGATCCAGCAGCGTACATCCTGGGGATTGGGGGTAAACGCATCCGTCCCGTGCTTTGCCTGATGGGAAATGAATTATTCGATACCATCCGCCCCGATGCCTATGAGGTGGCTACGGCCATTGAGCTGTTTCATAATTTTACGTTGGTACACGATGACATCATGGACAAAGCCCCGTTGAGAAGGGGTAAAGCCACTGTTCATGCCAAATACGGAGAAAGCAGTGCCTTACTGGCCGGAGATGTGATGCTGGCCATGGCTTACGAATACATCAATAAAATTGACGTGACTTACCTGCGCAAAATGGCGACCCTTTTTGGGAAAACCGTCATGGAGGTGTCCGAAGGCCAGCAGTTGGACATGGATTTCGAGCAAAGGACAGACGTTACCCTGGAAGAATACATTCACATGATCACCCTCAAAACATCCGTATTATTAGCAGCCAGCCTCCAAATGGGATCTATTTTGGGGGGCGCCAGCGGGGGCAACGGGGACTTGATTTATCAATTTGGAAAAAACCTGGGCATTGCCTTTCAAATTCAGGACGATTACCTGGACGCCTTTGGAGATCCGGCTAAATTCGGTAAACAGGTAGGCGGGGATATAATAGCCAATAAAAAGACTTTTTTACTATTACATACCCTCCAATCTGCTTCCCCCGCACACAAAGCAGAACTGGAACACCTGATGACGGAAAACCCTGAGGACAAGGTAGAACGCGTTCTGGCCATCATGCGCCACTCCAGGGTGGATGAATGGGCAAAAGACCTCAAAGACCAATACTTGGAAAAGGCGATAGCCGCTTTGGAGGAGGTAGCCGTCCTGGATGCCCGTAAAGCACCCTTACGCAAACTGGCTACTTTTTTGGTCCAAAGGGATTATTAAGCTATTTTACCGCCCTAATTAATTTATTGCTGCCGATGGCCAGTTCATTACTTCGTCGCAAATCACTGGAGAAGATTGTAAAAGAACACGAAGCCGGTTTGGGTGACCACACCGAATCCTTAAGAAGAGTTTTAGGCGTCAAGGACCTTACCCTTTTAGGCGTAGCCGCCGTAATAGGAGCGGGGATCTTCTCTACCATTGGAAAGGCAGCGTACGACGGAGGACCAGGGGTTATATTCCTGTTCGTTATCACGGCCGTTACCTGCGGATTCACCGCCCTGTGTTATGCGGAATTTGCCAGCCGGGTGCCGGTAGCGGGTAGCGCTTATACCTATTCCTATGTCACTTTCGGGGAAGTGGTAGCCTGGATCATCGGCTGGGCACTGATCCTGGAATACTCCATCGGAAACGTGGTGGTCGCCATATCCTGGAGCTCCTACTTCAACAATATCCTCAAAGCAATACATATTTACCTGCCGGATTGGTTAACCGTCGGGCACCAAACAGTCAAGATCGCCTATGATGAGGCTATGCAATCCCATCAACCGCTGGGGCCTATCGCTCAGATCTATGCGCATGCACCAACCATTGCCGGATTCAGGTTCATTATCAACCTGCCAGCCTTTATTATTACCATCCTGATCACCATCCTGGCTTATATTGGGATCAGGGAATCTAAGAAGAGCGCCAACTTCATGGTGATGCTCAAACTGGTCGTTCTGGCTTTTATCGCTGTGGTAGGTGTTTACGTGATCTTTTCCCACCATACTTTTTCCAACTGGACGCCCTTTTTGCCCAATGGTATGACGGGCGTGCTCAAAGGGGTTTCTGCTGTATTTTTTGCCTACATAGGTTTTGACGCCATCTCCACTACTGCCGAAGAATGCGGTAACCCCCAAAGGGATTTGCCCAGAGGCATGATGTATGCCCTGGGACTCTGCACCATCATCTATATAGTGATTACCCTGGTGATCACGGGTATGGTACACTACAGCGAGTTCAAGGGGGTAGCCGATCCTTTAGCCTATGTTTTTGATAAGATCAATATGCACAAGATTGGCTTTTTGATCTCCGTTAGCGCCGTAGTAGCCTCCACCAGTGTATTGATCGTATTTCAGATTGGACAGCCTCGGATATGGATGAGTATGAGCCGGGATGGGTTACTACCCAAATCCTTTGCCAAGGTAAGCCCCCGTTTTCAAACCCCTTCTTTTTCTACCATCGTCACCGGTTTACTCGTAGGCATACCTGTCCTGTTTATTGATGATGTGCTGATGACGGACCTCACTTCTATAGGTACTTTATTTGCCTTTGTCCTGGTCTGCGGTGGTGTCCTCCTGCTACCCAGTCAAGTAAGGGTCCCAGGCCGTTTTCACCTGCCCTATATCAACGGGAAATGGGTTGTTCCTCTCTTGTATATCTTTTTTGTCTGGGCCTTCTGGGGTAGGATTACAGACGATATTACCCATCTAAGTACGGAGGGGCACGAAGAAATCCTGTTTTTAATCTTCCTGGTCGTTGCTGCGATCATCTCCGTATTAAGTCTGGTAAGAAATTATTCCCTTATTCCTATATTGGGCATGCTTTGTTGCCTTTATCTGATGATCGAGATTCCCGTTAAAAGCTGGATGGTCTTTTTCGGATGGATGGGCGTAGGCCTGGTTATCTATTTTTTATATGGCCAAAGGCATAGCCGGTTGGCTTCGGAATAACATTGGCCGCCCTTGAACAGCCCCTGTGTCGAAAACGCACGGAAATGAGCCCTCTATTTATGGTTAAGTCTCTGCCTGTCAACCAGTTGAAGAGGTGGCATGTGCATTGCTTATGAAATCTTATCATCATCTATAAAGTATATCCATATGAGTAAATTTCTGCGATTAGCCAGTCTATGTTGTCTGGCTTCCACTCTCTTTATTTCAGCCAAAGCTCAACAACAGGATCCTGCTGCTGATTCCCTTTTAAAAATCTATAGGGGTACCGTCCCCAGGATCAACGACCTGGTCCATACCAAACTGGATGTAAAATTTGACTATGCCAAACATTACCTCTACGGGAAGGCATGGATTACACTGCATCCACACGCCTACGCCACCGATAGCCTCAGGTTGGACGCCAAGGGCATGGACATTGCCAAAGTATCCCTGTGGAGGGCCGATGGACACCTGTCTCCCCTGACATTTGAATACAACGACCAGCTTACGGTCAATATCCACCTGGGCAGAACATTCAAGCCAGGTGAAGCCTACACCGTCTATATTGAATACACGGCCAAACCGGATGAAATCAAAGCCGGTGGTTCGGCGGCCATCACCGATACCAAAGGGCTTTACTTCATCAATGCCGATGGAAAAGACCCCAACAAACCCATCCAGATCTGGACCCAGGGCGAATCAGAAAGCTCTTCCTGCTGGTTCCCTACCATAGACCATCCTAATCAAAAGACGACGGAAGAAATTTCCATGACCGTTCCCGCCAAGTACGTAACCTTGTCCAACGGACGGCTGGCTTCTCAGAAAGTCAATGGGGATGGTACCCGTACCGATACCTGGAAACAGGAATTACCCCACGCCCCTTATTTGTTCATGATGGCCGTAGGTGATTTCAAAATCTATAAGGACCATTGGAAAGACAAAGAAGTGAGTTACTACCTCGAACCCAAATACGCTCCTTATGCAAAGGACATATTCGGGATGACGCCGGACCTCATTGATTTTTACTCCAAAACCCTGGGCGTAGATTTCCCCTGGTATAAGTATAGCCAGATAGTGGTAAGGGACTATGTGAGCGGGGCCATGGAAAATACCAGCGCGACCCTTCACGGAGAATATGTACAAGGCACCAAAAGGGAGTTGGCCGATGTGTATTATGACGCCGGCCGGTCTACCATAGCCCACGAACTATTCCACCAATGGTTTGGAGACTATGTGACTTGCGAAAGCTGGAGCAACCTAACCGTCAATGAATCCATGGCTGACTTCAGCGAAATCATGTGGGCAGAGCACAGGTATGGTTTAGACGAAGGAGGCAGGCAAAGGCTTCAGGACTTCGGCAACTATATGAGCGATTCGGGTAACTACAAAAAAGACCTGGTCCGTTTTCACTATAAGAGCGAGATGGATATGTTTGACCTGGTTACCTATCAGAAGGGCGGTTGCATCCTGTATATGCTCCGTAATTTCTTAGGCGATTCCGTATTTTATAAAGGCCTCCACAATTACCTGACCACTAACGCGCTTAAGACAGGAGAAGCCCAACAGATGCGCCTGGCCATGGAAGACGCCAGCGGCCTGGATCTGAACTGGTTCTTTAACCAGTGGTATTACGGCGCAGGACATCCTGATCTGGACATCAGCTACAACTGGGATCCTTCTACCAGCACAGAAACGGTTTGGCTGAAACAAACGCAAGGCGGTAAAACATTCCAGCTACCCATTTCCATTGATATCTATGCCGGTGGGAGCAAAACCAGGTATAAGGTCTGGATGAAGGATTCTAGCGCTACCTATACTTTCCCGGTCCCCACCAAACCTGATTTGGTAAACGTAGATGGAGACAAAGCGCTGCTGGCCCACAAAACAGATCATAAATCTGCTACCGAGTTTGCCTATCAGTATCAACATGCACCTTTGTTCCTGGACCGTTTCGAAGCGGTGGACTATGCCGCCAAAAACATAAAAAATGATACCAGCAGGCAAATCCTGATGTGGGCCGTCAATGACAAGTATTATTGGATACAGCTTAATGCCATTCACGACCTGGTCACCGATAGCACTGGTGTTACCCCTGCTTTGGAAAGTCAGTTGGTTAAATTGGCGGGTTCCGCTACCAATAACCTGGTACGCGCTTCATCCATAGACGGGTTAGCTGATTTGAAAAAAACCAGCTATAAGGATTTAATCAAAAACGCGATTAAAGACTCTTCCTATGCGGTAGAAGGCTCCGGCCTCAAAGCATTGGCAAAACTAGACAGTGTTCAGGCCCTCGCCCTCGCTGGTCAGTTGGAAGCAGGCGCTTCCGGAGCCCTGAGCGGAGCCATCATTCACGTCTATGCCTATTACGGCGGTGACAGTAAGTGGGCTTATGTAGTAAATCAATTCAAGACCTATGGTATTCAACAGCAATTCAATATGGTCAGGGACTTCATTCACTTTACCGCAAGGGTACCTTCCTCCGCTAATGCTCAGGAAGGTCTTCAGCTCCTGAAAGATTGGGGGATCAAATACAAAATGTATGGCCTGAATCATTTCTTGCTGCAATTCATGCCTTCCCTGAAAGCCAAGCGTACGGCCTTGGGTGATACGGCTACCGCAACGGCGGTCGATGACGCGGTTAAAGCGCTCAGTGCAGATTCAGGTCCTTCGATGTAATTAACGTGTTTTTGGAGGGCCTCGGGCGCAATGCCGAGCCGCAGCCACTAAAAAAGCCACAGGAAAAAAACTGTGGCTTTTTAGTGCCTGACGGCTCCAGATGTGAAATGTGCATGGATGAAGGGCCTTGGGCAAAAAAATGCGCAGCTTTTTTCACTGCGCAATTTTTGGGGCCCGAGGCCATATTATAGGGCGCCCGATAGTTCAGTATTGCGCCCGAGGCACTATTAGGCGTGCTTGGGAAGCGGGCGCTTACTCTTCTTTGAGCGACTGCACCGGTGAGCGGGTGGCGACCTGAAACGTGAGGTATCCGGTAGTGAACAGCGTAATGATTATCAGGAGGAACACCGGTAGCACAAACTGCCACCAGGTCAGGGGCGCGCGGAAGGCATATCCATTGACCCACTCCCTGGTCATCCAATAAGCCAGCGGCAAAGCGGGTAGGGCAGAGCATAACAGCAGACTTACACCTTCCCAGGTCAGGAGGCCAGCGATGCCGATAGGGGCGGCGCCCAATACCTTTCTAACCCCGATTTCTTTGGTTCTACGGGCCACTGTGTAAGCCGTCAGGCCAAAGAGACCCAAACAAGCGATGACAATAGCCAAAAAGGAGAACCACCCGAATATCCGCCCAAACTGGCGGTCTTTCTTGTATTGATGATCGTAAAATTCGTCCAGGAAAAAGTAATCGAAGCTGGATTCAGGAAACAGTTGACTCCATACCCCGGAAACTTTATCTACGTCGCCTTTTATGTCGGTACTATTTACTTTAGCTGTTCTCAAAGTGCACGTAGGCATTGATCAGGAAAAAAGCACTCAACCCTAGCGCAAGGCCAAAAACATTGATTAAGGTAAAGCTTAAGTGCTTACGCTGATTTCTGAAGGCAGTTTGCAAATACTGTCGGAACATTTAGGTGGGCTTTGATACCCATTTAGGCTTTTCCTCACAGGCAGCCCCTTGCGGTTGTCGTTTTAAATGCGTAATTTTTGGTGGAACACCTTAAAAACATTGCCGTATGAACGTAATTCAAAGAGTTGAACATTGGGGTGACACCCACCATCCAAAATGGCTGGACATTATCCGCATGGCGCTGGGCGTATTGTTATTTTTGAAAGGAGTTGAATTTATTAATAATATGGACCTATTGTCCTCCCTGATGCAAAAAAGCTCCTTTCTAGGATCCATGTCTCTGGGCGTAATGGGCCATTACATCATCATGATTCATCTGGTAGGCGGGTTTCTGGTAGCTTTGGGCTTACTTACCCGTGTGGCCTGCCTTCTCCAAATACCCATTCTCCTGGGAGCTGTTTTCATCGTACACGCACCGGCCGGAGTGGTTCCCCCAGACAGTAGCTGGTGGTTATCCCTGGTGATTTTATTACTGCTGGTGTTTTTCACCATCGAAGGAGGAGGTCCCTGGTCTTGCGACAGATGGTTGAAAGTCCATCCTGTAAAGTCGAAATAAAGTTTAAGTCCCCGGCTGTAGGCGATTTCGCAGCGTTTATTTCCTGGCAAGGATTATTTCATACCCGTGAACCAATGACTATTCCTAATTTTGCAGGTCATGAAATTCCAGGTAGGCGATAAAGTCCTTGTAAGGCATTCCAACGAAGAGGGAGAAGTGGTCGACATCATCAACGATCAAATGGTGATGGTGGAGGTCAAAGGGGTTCGTTTTCCCGCATATTCCGATCAGATTGAGTTCCCTTATTTTAAACGATTTACCGAAAAAAAGGTAGTTCCAACGACCAAACCCAAACCGTCCATTGAGCGGATAAAGCCTGAGCCAGCGGGGCCAAGGCAAATCAGTGGATTGGGAAACGGGATCTGGTTGTCCTTTCTGCCCGTTTTCGATAAGGACGTATTTGAGGACGATGTAGTCGACTATTTTAAGGTTTACCTGGTCAACCAAACCCCGGATCATTACGATTTTGACTATTGGTTGCGCCTGGGTGGCGCCACAGATATGGAATTGAGCAGCACCATCCTGCCAAATGGGGAATTCTACCTCCAAAACGTTCCCCTGGAAAAGCTCAACGATAAGGCCAGGTTTGATTTTGATTTTAGCCTTTCCCCCGCCAAAGCGGGAAAGGCAGAACATTTTGAAGTTTCCCATAAGATCAGGGCCAAACAACTCTTTCAAAAGTTAGAAGCCTTGCGCAAACGACAAGAAGCTACTTTTTCCGATCTTTTATTCGATCGGTACCCGGATGCTCCCTTTAAAGAAAGCAAGGGCACCGGCCTGGACCTGAGCAAACTCCAAAATGCTGGGTTTAAGATCTATGATGCCAAACAGGCCCGTCAACACCTGGAACCGGCCAGAACCGTCATTGATCTTCATATTGAAAAGCTGACGGACAACTGGTCCAGGATGAATGCAGGTGAAATGCTGGATCTCCAACTCCGGACTTTTGAGAAGTACTATGAACTGGCCCTTGCCCACCACCAGGCTACCCTGACCGTCATCCATGGGGTAGGGACGGGGCGTCTCCGGGAGGAAATCCATGAACTCCTGTCCTATAAAAAGGATGTGAAGAGCTTTATCAATCAATACCTACCCGCTTACGGGTATGGAGCTACCGAGATATACTTTAAATAAGGAGGGAGAGCCTGTAAACGCCGGTCATATAGAACCTCAAAAGGCTCCTCAGAATCCCCAAAAGGGTGAATTCACCTGGAATTCCGGGCTTGCTAACAACTGCTTAACGAACAAAATGGAACAATTAGAAATATGTGACTAATTTTGTACCAGCGTTTTAGCTTATCCTTTTACCCAATTGAAACAAAGATTATGAGGTACGTACTCCTTTTGTGTGCTCTATGTATGTCTTTTTTTCTCCTCAATTCAGTTCAGAAATACCAGACACCTTTCTCTTTCTTTTCCACCGCCAAGGTTTCAGGCCCTGATGCATCCCGTGATGGAAATGGTCATACCCAGGCTCACTGGTTGACCAAACCAGCCACTGTGACGAAGGGAGGCCCTTCCGAAGGTACTGGTCTGCATGCCTCAGCGATCGCTGCCGAAGCAGGATCCTCAGCCATTGGTACTGAGTCTACGATGACCGCAGAAGAAGCAGCCGCCGTAGCTGGAGAAATGGCCCCTGTCAAAACCACAGAGCCTGCTTCCTTCACTAAAAACACATCTACCGTCCATACAGCTGCTGCCCCAACCATTGCTTCGCTCAAAGCTGCCGAAGAAATGAAGCATACTACGTCTTTAGTTGCTGCTAAGGCTGCTGTCTCTGTTAAGGAAACCGCTTCCGCCGCTGCGGAACTTGGCACCCTTGGCTCCTCTGAAATTGTTGATAATCAATCGCGTACTACTAACCAAATTCATATCAACTCAAACAGCAATGCTACTACCACTCTATCGTCTGGTGCCGGCAGCGTAAAAACTGCCGGCCGGGCGAATGCTTCAAAGACAGCTACCACCCCTGACGCCGACCTGAATAATGCGCCTTCCTCCATCGTGGTAGCTGCTGCCCAAAATCTGGTAAATGCGACCAAAGTGAGCGCTACGGCTCCCAAAACCGCAGTTAATACCAGCGGGGATGATGAAAGTAACATTGGTGCGGTTGGTGTTGCTCAGTTGTCTGGCCCGGCAGAAGGACCAATGGCATCGGCTAACGCTGCTGAAATCACCACAGCCTATGACATCAGTGCTGACTTTTCCATGGAAGCAGACTTCCTCAATCCAACACCAGTTGCTGATGCGGTATTGGTTCAACCCCAATATGCTGCTTTTGAAATGTCCGCTGCCTCTTTTGCCTATGCTAAATGGCTAAGGGATTCCATTGAAAACTCCCTGATGGATCCTCACGGTATCCAATTTGGTGGGGTAGCCGGTTTAAACTGGGCCGGAGCAGTATCGAATACCAGCGGCTCTGGAAAGGTTTCTGGCTCCACCCTTACTGGCTTCACCCTGGGCGCCTTTGCCGACGTTCCTTTGACCAAGGCGCTGCACTTCAGGCCTTCTTTGTTGTATTCTGATGAAGGATTTCAACCCAATGTACAAGGAAGTAAAGTCAATATCCACGTAGCCTTTTTGAGTGCGCCCCTGGATCTGGTATACCATACCAAATTATTTGGAAAGCGCTTTTTCGTAGGTGCAGGCCCTTATCTGGCTTATGCAATGAGTGGCACCTACACCATAAAGGGCATCAACACTGACATGGATTTCGGCAACAATTATAGTAGTGGAGACGACCTCCGTCACCTGGATATGGGCGCCAATGTTATGGCTGGTCTGCTGATGGACAGAAACTTTATCATCGGTGCTAAATTCGACCTGGGATTAAGCAACATTGCGCCCACTGGTTCTGCCGCCGATATTCGCACCCGCTCTTTCGGAATTTCCATTGGTTATGTATTCCGCAACAGAGCCAATACCAAAACATATTAATTCCTAAGAATACGCATCAAACATGTTGTCAGATAAAAGGCCGTCCCACTGGGCGGCCTTTTTGTTACTTCAACAACAATTCCATAAAAATCAAATCCAGCCAATGGCCGAACTTATAACCTACTTCCTTGAAGTGGGCCACCTGGGAAAATCCCAGGGAACGATGCAGTCGGATACTGGCTTCGTTGGTGGCATCAATGCCCGCTATCATAGCGTGCATCTTCCTTTCTATGGCGGCTTCAATGAGGGGTTTTAACAGGATCTTTCCCACGCCTTTGCCTCTTTGGCCAGTGGCCACGTATACGGAGTTCTCTACGGTAAACTGATAAGCGGCCCAGGTGCGGAAAGGGCCGAAGGAACTGAAGCCCAAAAGATCTTCTCCATCTTTGGCGACGAAGACGGGATAGTTATCTTTCATCTTGGCGTCGAACCAGGCTTTGCGCATGCTTAAGGAATGGGGCTCATA
>CAJCIQ010000106.1 GCA_903970475.1 Beijerinckiaceae bacterium | reverse complement strand
CTTCTGGCAACATCAATTCTACCAACTGCTTAAATGTGTCGTCCAATGATCTATGCGTTTTGCTTCAGCGCAAAGAGACCACTTTTTCTAAAATCCCCCAACTTTTCAACCTGATCCGTCATGACTCCGAATTTTCCAATTTAGGAGTGCCCGATAATGGGGACTAGTTCAATTAAGATATTTTATCTCAAACTCCTTGCGATTTGGGGAACTTGCACCTACTTCCAATGCCTGCGTGGCTTCCTCGAATTTGGGTATATCCGCTATGTACCCGCGCACATCGTGATGTGCAAAGTCTGGCCTACCTCTCCTGGTAAGCGATAACCACAAAATAATCTGCTTCGGGGTTCATTTTCTCTCTTCTAAGTCTTATATTTGCATTGGTTCTTTAGAAGACGAGCAGTTGGGAAAAGGTGGAACATTCGGATGCCCGTCTGATTTTCGGTGCATAATTCATTGATAACTAGACATTAAAATATGCGGTTCGAGTCCCGTCCGTTGTGGAACGCAGGAGCCCCGCACATAAATGGAACAGCCGCATACGGAACCATACGTTCAGGGTGTTTTTGCCGGTACTTTCGGACTAGTTTCAATGTTTGGCAGGAAAGCAGTGATGATTCCGATCAGTGGCAAAAAGGAGACCAGGTGAAAGACATAGCTGATACTGGTTTTGTCTGCAAGCCAACCAAGTACAGCAGAACCAATCCCTGCAACCCCAAACACAAAGCCAAAAAACAATCCTGCTATCATGCCAATCTTTCCGGGAACCAGGTCCGTAGCATATACCAGTATCGCTGAAAAGGCAGAGGATATAATCACGCCAATGATGATGGCAGTTAGGACAGTGCCGGTAAGGCCCAGGTAGGGAAGCATAATGGTAAAGGGAGCAACGCCCAATATGGAAAACCAAATCACATACTTTCTTCCCACCCGGTCTCCGATAGGGCCTCCGATTATGGTCCCCACTGCGAGGGCGGCCAGAAACCCAAACAGGTAATATTGGGACTGCTGTACCGACACCTGGAATTTTTCAATCAGATAGAAGGTGAAATAATTGGTCATGCTGGCCATATAAATGTACTTGGAGAAAGCCAGGAGTAATAATATCATCAAGGCCTTAATCACTTTATTCCTGGTCAGGCCAGGTGCAAACTTAGTGGCGACACTTTTAGGGGCAGTCTTCCTCATATAGAGGTGATGCTGATACCATTTTCCTATCCTGTATAGGACAAACATGGCTAGAAGCGCCACTAACCCAAACCAGATCATCGAAGATTGACCGTAGGGAATAACGATCAACGCCGCTAACAGCGGCCCGATGGCACTCCCCGCATTGCCACCCAACTGGAAAACCGATTGGGCCAATCCTTTTTTACCACCAGAAGCCATATGGGCCACTCTGGAGGATTCCGGATGGAATACGGAAGATCCCAAACCTATGAGCGCTACGGCAACCAGGAACAACCCAAAGTTGTTGGCCATAGCAATGGCAATGATACCCATCAAGGTAAATATCATAGCCGCTGCTAAGGAAAAGGGCTGTGGCTTTTTATCCGTATACATACCCACAAAAGGCTGTAAAATGGAAGCTGTGAGCTGAAAGGTGAAGGTGATGATACCGATCTGGGTAAACGAAAAATGGTACTTGTCTTTGATGACGGGATAAACCGCCGGTATCACCGATTGCATCAGGTCATTGAGCAGGTGGCCCAGGCTGATGGTGAATAAAATGGTGTACACCGTTTTTTGAACGGGCGCGTGGCTGGTGAATTGATCTTTCAGCTTAGGTTCTTGCGTTTGTAAAGGCATGATCAGATCATCTGATGATTAATGGTAAAAAAATAGGATTAAGTATGGTTGATGATTTTTTCTGCGGCTTTGAGCGCCTTTTGGGGCTCCCGGGCGGCAATTTGTTTCCATAGCTGCTCATGGGTATGCTGGGAGTTGGTAAAGGTGTCGGTATTGGTAAAAACATGTTTGAAGTGTTTCTCCAGATGGGAAGAGGCTGATTTGTACAGTTCAAAAAGGATCTCGTTGTGCGTGGCTTCCGCAATGGCATTGTGGAATTGAATATCGGCTTCAATACACCTGTTCAGTTCCCCAGCCACCCCTGTGATTTTTCTTTCTGAAAGGTGTTTTTCCATATTGGAAATGTCTTTAGCCGTACGCCTGGATGCGGCCAGTTCTGCAATCTTGAACTCCAGAATCTGCCTGACTTCTATCAATTCCTGAACATCGGCCCGTTTCAGGCGCTGGTCCAGGGGTTCATTGGCTGGGGTTTGTCTCTCGACGAAAGTACCCAGGCCTTGCTGAACGTTCAGCAATCCAAGATTGGACAGGAGTTTTATAGCTTCCCTTATGGTGGAGCGGCCTACGCCAAAACTGGTCATGAGCTGAGGCTCTGTTGGCAACTTCTCTCCAATCTTATAATGTCCTGTAGCGATCTGCTTTTGCAGGCGCTCGGCCACTTCCTCGGCCAGGGATTTTTTATGGATGAGGGAGTCCATGAACTTCCGATCTTTGGTTTGCAGGCGCGCTGAATGCTCGCTGATGGCTGTTTAAGTTCGGCCATCAACGGCGTCAGATCATCTGATGAATGACAAAAATAAGAAGTTTCGGATAAATGGCAAAACGATTACCGCCTTCTTTTATTCTAATCGTTTGAAGACGGATACGGGAATGGAACCATCAGGCCGGGGTGGAACACGCCAGGAAAGGGTATCTCCATTGATCATGAAAGGCCCGACACGGGATGTCATGTCCCAGTTGGGGTAAGAAGCATGGGCGATATGCAGGGTGATCATCTTGCCGGTGGGATCTACCTCGTAGGTTCCAAAATGGCAACTGGTCGTCATCACCGCGTCTTTGTACTCCTCGGGCGTTCCCTTGGAACGGTCGCCGGAAGCGAATTTCAATCGCTCGTCCTTGAATATTTCCACCACATAATGCCCATCTAAGGTGAAGATAGCAATCCCATGGGGATTGGAACCGTAGTCCGGCACTTGTTTTCCGTCTGGAAGGATCTTATCGGCGGCAACCAGATTCCAGGTGCCGACCAGTGAATGTGATTGGGCGAACGCGGGTGTGGCTAATGCTGCACAGGCCAGGCCTAGTAAGAATGTATGCATGCTGTTTTTCTTCAAAATTGCAACATGCGACCGGGGACAGAAAGTCTATTCAACCTTTGGTTGTATTGGCTCAACCAAACTCATTTAGAAGGTTTTTTTGCGAATCAGTTCCATTACCTCCTCCTTGTATTTATCGCCCAGGGGAATGCGTTGGTCCCCTATATGGATATGGTTGTCCTGTATCTTAGTTATCTGGCGTAGGTTGACGATATAGGATTGATGAACCCGTGCATAGGGCAGGGGAAGCTGGGCTTCTATGTCTTTGAGGCGTCGGTAGGTCAGCAGATCGATGGTTGGTGTGACAACACGCACGTATTCTTTCCGGCCTTCAAAGAATAAGATATCGTTCAGGAGCACTTTGTGATGCTCTGTACCTGATTTAATAAAGAAATAAGTGTCGTCGGAGGAAAGGTCCGCTGCCGGACGTTCGGCGAGCGGTTGTGCCCCAGGTTGCTGTCCCGAAGGCTGCTGTCCTGGAAGCTGCTGGTTCTCCGACCTGGACATTTTCAATTGGTCCTCCACTTTCAGGGTGGCCGCCAGGAAACGTTTTAGTGTAATAGGCTTGAGCAGGTAATCAATGGTATGGTAATTATAGCTTTCCAGGGCATGTTCACTATGGGCTGTCGTGAAAATAATGGCCTGCCCTTTAGGCAAAAGGGATGCAAGCTCCACACCGTTGATCAAAGGCATATTGATATCCAGGAATATCAGGTCCACTTCGTTTTCCTTGAGATAAGCCAGGGCATCCAGGGCGTGATAACATTTGTAGGCTAGCTCCCAATTGGTGGTCTGCCCGATCAATACTTCTAAGAGACTGACTGCGGCAGGCTCATCGTCTACAATCATACATCGCAGGCTCATGATAGGGGGATTTTTAGGGTTGCCGTATAATGGGTTCCATCTTCGGTCGTTTCCATGATGAAATTATTCCCATATAAAATCGCCAAACGCTGGCGTAGATTTTTCAAGCCCAGGCTGGGTCCTTTGCGGGTCTCCGAATGCTGGTTGATGAGATTGATGGTTTGGAACGACAGGTAGTTATCCGTTTCCTGGATCGAAATGTGGATTTGATTCCTCCCGGAAATCTTATCGATACCGTGTTTGAAAATGTTCTCCACAAAGGTCATCAATAACATAGGCGGGATCTTTCTTGTTGGGTCTACTTGCAGTTTCATCTCTATTTCCGGCTCAGGCATGATCCTTATTTTTTCCAGGGCAATATAGTTCTCAATGAAGTCAATTTCTGTTTGTACACTAACATAGTCTTTGTTGCTATCGTCTATAAAATAGCGCATGATCTCTGATAGCCTTTCTATCATCAGGGCCGTCCTGGGCGCTTCCAGGTAGGCCTCATAATACATGTTGTTGAGGGTGTTGAACAGGAAATGGGGCTGCACCTGGGACTTCAGGAGCTTCAATTCAAATTGGCTCCTTTGCAGTAATATTTCTTCCGATTGCTGTTTTAAAGTAAAATAAGCCATGGCCAGCCGGAAGATAAAACTCAGAATGAATACGGTGGTCATGGACAGTAAAAAGGTGAGATTGGACCAGGTGTCCAGCCATCTCGGGGATGAGGCAAAACTTGCATTGCGTACATAAGTGGATAGGTAACCGCGCCCCAGCCCGCATATGACCAACAAGGCAACTGCGTAAACGATGTATTGGAAGTATTTTTTTCCCTGATAAAAACGTGGGTAGAGGACCGTGGAGTTGCCATAAATAATCAGCGCATAAAAGGCGCAGCCGATCAAGGCCGATATGGCGGATTTGGCCGCCCCATCTGCTTGAAGCATGGAAAAGAAACTGATCAGAAGGACGGATGTCCACACCAGATAGTGCAAGGACGCTAGCCGCATTTTTCCGGTAAATGATTGAGCTGCCATGGGAGGATCAAAATTAGGTCATTCTGGGGTTTAGTGGCTATCCTATTCAGTGGACTGTACTGGATCTTCAACGAAAGGTCCTTGGCCTTCAACCGATGGATGGGATTTCAGGATAGATCCTGTGTTTTATGGTTTAGGATTTGATTATCTTTACTTTTTGTATTTAAACGCCACCATGCCCGGTCTTGCAGATATATCCCAAAAAATTGAGTCATTGCGACGCTTGTCGGATAAGGAGGTTGTGTACATGGACAGGCTCAACATAATAAATGGAAGGTCGTCCCCCTTTTTACAAAACAATCCTTTTACCTCAATGGTGGTATTCGCTCAGGATTTGGAGGTAAATCCCGGGTGATCTATGAAGTTGATCTGCCACCCAATACAGTGGAGTGGTACTATGCAGTTACTACGTTCCCTCAGAAACATAACAATTCCGTAAATGTTAGCCTGCTTGAACAAATTACTAAATTGATAAACCCATCCGGTGTACTTGGGATTGCAGTTGATTTGATTACAACTCCCACTGGGGCTAATGATTGTGATGTTTATCTGTTGGATCCGGCGAATCAGAATATTTTTTTTCGAAAATGGGATGTGTCCAAGCATATTCCGTTTCAATCTATCATCGCAGGATCAAGGGAAAACTTTAGAAATGGCGCGGTTCAAGTGAAAAATCCGACCCAAGGAACTTATTTTATGGGTTTTAGAAACCCTAGCGAAACGGAGGGAATTGGAATTGTATTTGAAGCAGTAGCCATAGTGAAAGTTGAATAAATTTGGAGGGAAACGATTTTCAAAAAGCACCAACGCGCATGAAGTTTATCCGGGTTACTTGTGGCATCATTGAAAAGGACAATAAGGTGCTCATTGTTCAACGCAGTGATAAAATGAGCCTTCCGCTGAAGTGGGAATTTCCCGGTGGTAAAATCCAGGAAGGCGAGACGGAAGAGGCTTGCATCCTGCGCGAATTAAAAGAGGAACTCAATGTGGAGGTAGCCATAAAGGGTCGGCTGCCAAATAATACGCATGAGTATGGCACGTTTGCCGTAACGTTAATTCCATTTATCGTAACCTATATCTCCGGGAACATTATTTTGTTGGAACATGGTGCCATGGCCTTGGTTCCCAAGGAGGAATTGGTGGATTTCGATTTTGCCCTGGCAGACCTACCCATTCTGAGGGCATATTTGACCCGCTAACCCTTACGTAGGGCGGCTGATAATGAGGAAGTTGCCTTGAATAAGATTTGTTATATTTATAATGGCCAATAAGATTTTTATGGATACCGTTCTAATAGAACTTACAAATAATAAAGCACTTCGTTTATTGAAAGAATTGGAGGATTTGCATATCATCCGACCCTTAAAACGAAATGTTGAGCCTGACCATTTTGTAATTGCTGAGGATAGCGCAGTTTATACTGCATCGCGAAGAAAAGCGTCGGATTATAAGGGGATATTATCAAGTGATCCCGCCGATAAGATGCAATCTTATGTACAGCAATCAAGAGCTGAATGGCAACAACCTATTTAATGGACTCCAATGTCCTGATTGATTATACTGGAAATAAATTTCCAATTAACATTGAAAACATACCAGACGCCATCTTTGATCAGCTTTTTCATTAGTCATTCGTAACTAAGTTGGAGGTATTGGGTTATCATGCGCCAGTAGAAACTTTACAAGATCTGGAGGATTTTTTACCTACAGGGAAGCCGCAAAATATATCTGAAGAAGTTGTCAACCAGCCTATTTTAATTAGACGCTTGTTTCCGCGCATAAAGCTACCTGACGTTATAATCGCCGCAACAGCACTTGCCTAAAATCATATTTATTGACCAGGAATACGGAGGATTTTAAGCGTATTCCAGGTCTACGTATGGAAAATCCTTAGAAATGGTAAACCATAAGTCGAGTTAGGCGTTCCCAAAATCAGGTAAACTTCCATATTATTCGCTAATGATCAATTCAATGCCTTGAGCTAGGTCCAGGTCTTTTTGGGTTACGCCACCCGCGTCATGGGTACGGAGCCTTATGTTTACCTTGTTGTAAACGCCTGAGTATTCGGGATGGTGATCCACTTTTTCTGCCAGTAAGGCTATCCTTGCCAGGAATCCAAACGCGGCACTATGGCTCTTGAAGACGAATTGCTTCTCAATATGGTCGCCCTCGTGCTTCCAACCTGCTAAGTGTTGGATCTGGTCTTCTATTTCTTTAACCGATAGTTTTTTCATGATGATCAATGTTTAGGATAGGTATACATTGTTTTCTGCACGTTCCATGCCAGATAAATATTTCGAAAATTCGTAATCCTTTCTTAAATTTACCTGAGTACCCTATTGCTTATCCTTAACCGCAAACAATGAAACTCTTTCTGGAGGGCGCTATGCTTACAGCGACCCTGTTTTTCTCCGCTGACATTTCTATGCTCGGATTAAAGATTGGCAGCAACCAAAATTCCCTGAACAAAATAAAATTAAAGGTCCTTTCCAAAGAGGAAGACATGGTTAAATTCCAGACAAAAAACGGAAACGACTTCTCAGTAACCTGTGATAAAGGGAAGGTCGTATACATGGAGAATGATTGGCAACAGGACCCTAAAGCCAGTCAGCCCCTTTTTTCAGATTTTCTTTTTGGTCAAACGACGCTTCGTGATATCCGAAAGAAAATGGGCTCCAACGGCTTCACTTATAAAGACAGGGCATCGTTTACGACAGACAAGGATTTGATTGAGTTTAACTGTTTCCAGTATAATTCCCCCCATAACGAAATATTGGTCACCGTTACAAAAATACCCCTTTCTTCCAATGTTACGGAGAGCACGGTAGCGGATTACCTGAAGCTGGATGCCATCATTATTGCTGATCCCGGTTATTGTGACCGGCTCTGGGGGAAGGAAAAGATTTATGACAAGAATTATAAGAAGGTTGAACCATAAGACGCTTATTTTTATGTTATGCGTTCCTTCTTGTTTTGCACGTCTTATATAGATAATGGGCGACACGACCAGCAAGCTTTGCGCTATAAAAAATGGCTGGATTATTATGTGGCGATCGCCGAAGAGCTGGGTGTGGAAAACATCTTCATGATCGACGATGGTAGCATTGAGCCAATGGCAGTTGATCCCGCATTAGTGGACTTCATTTCTGTCGAACAGGGTTTACCGGATATGCTTTTAAAGAAGGTAAACCTGGTTCGGTTTAATCATCATTTAGGCCGTACAGGGAATGACTATACAGGCTGGTGGAGGAGCTTTACGTATTCTTGTGTGATCGCCAAAAAATATGCGTTTGAAAAGTTCGTTCATATTGAATCTGATTTTTATGTAATTAGCCCTAAGCTAAGGGGTTACATAAGGGCTTTAAGGGAGGGTTGGACTGCGCTTTATTCGGCTTATTATCAGTTTCCTGAAACGGCCATCCAGGTGATCTGCAAAGACTGCTTCGATCTGTTGGAGGGGATTTATGTGAGGGCTAAAGCTTCCGATTATATACTACATGACATCGCAGAGCATGTGCTTCCTTTCACCCATGTGGCTAAGGATTTTGTGGGGGATAGGTTGGGGGAGAGCGCCGTATTAAAATATTGGATGCCCGCCATGAAAGTAGTTGAACCTGATTATGTGGGTCAGCTTCCTGCCCAGGAAGACTTGAACAACCTCCTGGCTCTACTACGGGCAGCAGGTTAAATTCCCTTTATCATTGGAATATATCGGCTATCCATTCTACCAATGTGATGCTTAGTTTCGTCTCAAATTCAGTTAACGATGCATAGAATACAACGCTTGCTACTTGCAATGCTTCTTTTGACGGTCTCTGCTTCCGCTGGCCTTTCCCAGTCCAAAACGTCCTTGTTTAATGAATCCGCCGTTGACAAACAGAAACGTATCCAATGGTGGACGGATGACCGCTTTGGAATGTTCATCCATTGGGGGTTATATTCATTGGGTGCCAGGCACGAATGGCTTAAACATAATGAGCACATGACCAACGAGGAGTACCAAAAGTACTTCGGGATGTTTAATCCAGATGATTTCGAACCGGTAAAATGGGCTAAAGCGGCCAAAGCTGCGGGTATGAAATATGCCGTCCTTACAACAAAGCACCATGATGGTTTTTGCCTGTTTGATAGCAAGTATACAGATTACAAAGCAACGAATACACCGGCAGGGCGGGACCTGGTAAGAGAATATGTCAATGCATTCAGGGCACAAGGGTTAAAGGTTGGGTTTTATTATTCCCTCCTGGACTGGCATCATCCTGATTATACGATGGACGATGTTCATCCTTTGGTACAAATGGATACCAGCCAGGCAAATTATGACCGGTTGAATAAGGGCCGTGATATGGCTAAATACCGCCAATATCTTCGTAACCAGATAACCGAGTTGTTGACCAACTACGGTAAGATTGATGTGCTTTGGTTGGATTGGACTTGGGACAAATCTGACAAAAGAGGTAAGCATGCTGAAGATTGGGGGGCCAAAGACTTAATAAAGCTGATCAGGAAGCTGCAACCAGGGATTATAGTCAACAATAGGCTGGGTCTGGATGATGACTATTCAGACGGTGGGGATTTTGTAACACCTGAACAGGTTTCTACAAAGGAGCTGCAAAATTACAGGGGTAAAACCTGGGAGACTTGCCAGACCTTTTCAGGATCCTGGGGATACTATAGGGACGAGACCTCCTGGAAGACCCACCGTCAGTTACTGGATTTATTGATCACCAGTGTGGCCAATGGTGGAAACCTCATTCTAAATGTAGGGCCTACCGCCAGAGGGGAATTTGATTACCGGGCCACCTATGCGCTGGATAGCTTGTCTTATTGGATGCATGCCAACAGTAAGGCAATATATGACTGTACTTTCGCGCCAGCTTCTTTTGTGATTCCTGATAACACAAAACTTACCTACAACCCTAAAACGGGGAAACTTTACCTTCATTTATTTGATTTTACGGAAGGCGGAACGTTGACTTTACCGGGCTATGCAGGAAAGTTCAAGTATGCGCAGTTGCTCAATGATGATTCGGAGATCCTCTATACCACCAGTGGTAGCGACGTAATATTGAAAATGCCTAAGGTGAGTCCGCCGTATGAAATCCCAGTTATTGAACTGACGCTGTAGAGGCCAGACCTGGAGCCAACTTACCTGAGGGCGTGTGGCCAAACATTTTCTTGAAGGAATGGGAGAAGTGAGAAAGGCTTTCAAATCCCAGGTCCAGGTAAATATCCGTAGGTTTCCTGTGCTTGGTTTCGATCAAATGCCGGGCCTCTGTCAAACGCTTTTCCTGTAGCCATTGCCTGGGAGCCATGCCGAACGTCTTTTGGAAATCGCGTTTGAATCCCGCCAGGCTTCTTCCGGATAGTTGGGCGAATTTTTCAATGGGCACATTGAAGTGAAAATTGCAGAGCATGAATTTTTCGAGGTCGATCTTATGGGGCTCGGAGAAGTCAAAGAGAAACTCCCTGAGTTCGGGCATGGCATATAATAGCAATTGGACCGCTTCTTTTACTTTGAGCATGCCCAAGGCACCTATTGCCTTGTCTGATGGGTGTTTGATATAAGGAATTACGGACATAAAATACCCCTCCATATACTCATTTTTAGGAATAAGCATATTCTGTGGACCTTTGTACTTATGCTTTATCTCTACGTGCTCTTCCAGCGCCATCTTTCTCATGAAATCTTCCAACAGGAAAATCACAATGGTTTGATATTCCCCGTCAGGCGAAGGTGTTTTGATCATTTGCCCGAGTTGATGCTTATGAATCAATAACATCTCGCCTGTTTTCGTGGAAATCTTCTGGCTGGAAGTTTCGTAGGTGAGACTGCCCGACACTTGTAATACCAGGGTATTGTGTTCAACAAACCAAACTTTCTCCCTGTGGATGGAAGAATGATAGGCGTAAAAAATGAATCCAGGTATAATTTCGGTTACATGAATCACCGTGTAAAGATAAAAGTTTATGAACTATCGCTGTAAATAGGTTCCTCCGGTAACGGCACCTGGCCTGAATTGGGAATCTAGGGTTTCCATTTCGGAAGGGGTGAAGGTGATGCCCATGGCTGCTATGTTTTCCGGGAGCCTTGAGCGTCGGTTCATGCTTACCAAAGGCATGATATGCTCACCCTGGGCGTTTACCCATGCGATGGCGAGTTGAGTGGGGGTGCAGCCTTTTACATGGGCCATTGCTTTGAGTACTTCCACAATAGCCAGGTTATGGATTAAATGTTCTCCCTGGAAACGGGAAAAGTGGAGCCGGTAATCACTTGCTGGAAGGGGGGCTTTCATGTCACCGGTAAGCAAGCCTTCGGCAGTATTGGCAAAGGCGACCACTCCAATCCCCAACTCTTTTGCCGTTGGAAGCAGCTCCTTTTCTATGGCCCGATCTGCCAATGAATAGCCTATCTCCAATGCGGATACCGGGTGAATGCTATGAGCTTTGCGCAATTGATCTGCTGTGATTTCAGAAACACCGAGGTAACGAACTTTTCCTTCCTTGATCAAGTCCGCAATGGTTCCTATGACATCCTCCATAGGTACGGATTTGTCCAGCCTGCATGGTTGATAAAGGTCAATATGGTTTACACCCAAACGGACCAGCGAATAATTAATGAAGTTTTTAATAGCGATGGGGCGCAAGTCCAATCCTATAAATTTACTTCCGTAGACGATTCCTCCAAACTTCACGCTGATGAAGGCATCGTCTCTCCTGTTTTTAATGGCTTTACCCACCAGTAGCTCATTGTGGCCGGCTCCATAGAAGTCCCCTGTATTGAGGAAGTTAATGCCGCTGTCTAATGCCATTTGAATGGTGGCAATGCTTTCACTTTCGGGGTTGATGGCGCTTCCCCAAACGGAGGACATACGCATACACCCTAATCCGAGTTTGGATACCTGTGGTCCGTTTTTGCCCAGGGCAATCTTTGTGATGTTCATCCAAGTCATTGTTTGATGATGCAAAGATCATGGTTCTGTTTTCCCCGTCCTTGTGCGGATAGCTCAATTTACTTGTCTGGGTGGCTCAGGTAACTTGTGCAGGTAAGAAATCGCGGATTGCTTTTATAATCAATAGGTTATGTTTTTCCCTTCAAAACCGACCGTTTTGAGGAACTCAGTCGTCCAAAGTTGAAACACACAAAAAATGCAAAACCTAAAAGACAAAGTTGCCGTTGTATTTGCTGCTACGGGTGAGATTGCTGGAGCCGTTGCCAGGTCCTTGGCGGGGCATGGGGCAAAAGTGTATGTCACTGCCCGTAACCTGGAGGCCTTAAAGGCATTGGCTCAGGAAATTAAAGCTAAGGGCGGCTGGGCCCAAGCGGCAAAAGTAGATGCGCTCAATGAGGAGGAAATCGACAAATTCCTGGCGAAAGTCGTTGCAGACAATGGAAGGCTGGACGTGGTGTTCAATGGGATCGCCGTGGAATATAGCGAGATGGGGGGGCGCCCGTTAGCCACGTTGGCTACTTTCCAGCAGTTTATGGCTCCCTTTGAAAAGATCTGTGGTTCCCAATTTCTTACTTCCAGGGTAGCGGCAAAATATATGGTACAGACAGCTACAGAAGGGACTATCCTACACCTGAATGCTGCGGCTTCGAGGAGCAAAATACCCAACCTGGGGGCCTTTTCGGCTGCCTGTGCTGCTGTAGAAGCGATGACCAGGGTCATGGCCGCAGAGCTGGGAGCCAATGGTATAAAGGTCATCTGTATTAGCTCGGGGGCCTTAATGGAGACCAAAAGGATCTCCGGATGGATTGATCGTGCTTCAAAGGAATATGGCGTGCCTGTGGATCAGATCGTCGCCCAATACAAGGCATTTGACATGACAAAGACGAGCCCCACGCTAAAGATGGTCGGTGAAACGGCTGCTTTCCTTGCGTCTGAAACAGGAATTGCCTTCAATAGCCATGTGGTGGATGTGGATTGTGGTAAACTGAATATATTGTAATGAAAATAACCAAGTCGCTACTATATGGAAAATGAAAACCTCCTTCGTGCTGCCATCGCCGGGGATATTAACGCCTTCCAATCCTTGTTTTCTGAGTTTCAGCCTCAGCTCAAATCCTATCTGTACCGGTTGGTGACCGATAGAAACGATGTGGATGACCTCACACATGATACGTTTATCAGGGCGTTCGACAAGATATCGACCTTTAACCAGGAGGCTTCCCTGAAGACCTGGGTATTCAGGATAGCGACCAATCTGGCCTACGATCACTTAAGGAAACAAAAAAGGTGGCCGGTTAATGCCCAGGATCAGGGGGCGGATCTGGCCATAGGTTCCGAAGAAGTCAGGGAGACCTTCAGAATCGTACATGAAACGGCTAATGCGGGCGCCTATGAAATTAAAGAGCATATCGATTTTTGCTTCACGTGCATTTCAAAGACGTTACCCATAGAAAATCAGGTGGCCATGATCTTAAAGGATATGTACGATTTTCCGGTCAGGGAGATTGGCCTTATCCTGGGTAAAACAGAAGGGGTGATCAAACACCTGTTGACGGATGCCAGAAGCACCATGACGGAAATTTATGATCATCGGTGTGCCTTGGTCAACAAAACGGGTGTTTGCGATCAATGTAGTCATTTGAATGAAATCTTCAATCCCAAACAGGATCGGCAGGAACAGTTGATGAAGATGGAGATGGTGAAAGAATCAAAAAAATATAACCGGGCGGAGCTGTTTGCGTTGAGGGAGCTATTGGTGAAGGCTATTGATCCCCTTCAAAGTTCGGGCGCTGATTTGCAGGATTCCATCATGAGGTGCACCCGGACGGCCATTGGGGAGACAGAAGACTTTTTTGGATGGAAACCGCCGAAGGCGGAGTAGTCATTGGTACTGCCATATCCGGCTTTCAGGGTTATGGTTTTTTTATTTTTGAACATTACAAAATAATACTATTCCGGAACTATATATAGTTGCTTTTGGTTTTATGGTTAATGCCCTGTATTTGGTTTCCTAACCTGTTACCAATTTTAAAACTATATGTCACCTAAATGGTTGTTTGCTACTTGTGGAGTTGGCTTTTTCTGCCTGCTGGCCACCCCGGCTTGCCAGAAAACAAGAGAACCGGCCCTTGCTCAGGGTCAATCTTCTTTGGCCAGTACTACCCAGATTTATGCAGGATTCTATCGGACCTACGGACATCATTTTGGCTCCATCACCGCTATTCCTTCCGGGGTAAATGTGGTGATTGTTTTTGGGAGCTTTGCGTCTAACAATTTTGCGGACAGCCTGGCCACTGTCTTTGTGCCGGCCCTCCATGCAAAAGGAATTAAAGTGGAATATACAGGGTCGCTGGCCCTGATTTCGGGGGCGGGGCATAATGCATCTGGTTACTCGGCCACAGCAGCAGCCATCCGGGATACCATTACCAAGTATGGGCTGGACGGATTCGACATTGATATTGAACAGAATTACTCTGGTCAGACCTTAACGGATTATACGGCGGTGTATGATACGCTGTCTCATTACTATGGCCCCAAGTCGGGTACAAGTAATTTGCTGACCTTCGACACGAATCAGCCTGGGACCAATAGTCTGTTTAAGAAGGTATATGCAGACGTAAGCTACGTGTATCTTCAGGTATATGGGCAGGGTACTGGTAACTTATCCTACTATTGGGGCACTTTTTCCAAGTATATCAAGGTCTCCCAATTTATTCCCGGGTTCTCTTTCTATGAGGAGGATGGATATCCTTCCAATATTTGGTATGACATCAACTATCCCTTACCAGCTACGGGCGATGGCACAGGCAATGCATATGATATAGCCAATTACGCTGGTAAGGGTGGTGAGTTTGGGTATGCCATTGATCGGGATGCGCCGCTTACCTCCGACACAGACAATACGATTTACGCGCCGACTTATGTGGTGAGTAAGCAATTGATTTCGATCATGAATCCATAATGTAAAGGGGCGCTCTGCAGCGCCCCCTTACGTTACCTCAATTGCACCTGTGGGCTATCTTTAAAATCATCGTACAAAGACTGAAGCGGGGTAGTGTTGTCTCCCGGTTCATCGGTCAGGGTCATGGCAATCACTTTGATGCCCATGCTCTGGGGTAGGGTGATATGTTTGGCGCCTTTGGGGATATTGATCTGGTATTTGTAGAGGTACCCATATTGGTAAGCCAGGTTTTCTGACTGATAGCTCTTATGGATATGAGAGGAGAACCAGGCAATGTCCGCATTTTTGGCAAAGGGAGCGTCAATAGAAGTTACCGTCACTCCGTCCAGTGCAAACTTCCTGTTGTAGAACTGGCCTACATAACCCGTCCACCGCTGGATATTCAGGGGAAAGGTGCTGCTATCAACGACAAAATCTGCATGGGTATCGTTACCTGCTGCGGCAAGGATATATAAGCGCGTAAAGTTGCCTTGGGGGAGGTCAATTGTTTGGCCCTTACAGTCAATGGCGTTATTGGCTTCGTCTGCTCTGCTTCCGATCACAAAGCGTACGTCTTCGCTGGTGATGGTATCGGGGATCATTTCGGCAGGGAGATTGGCGCCCCGGGCAAAGTTTCCATCAAAGCGGTTGTCGTCATGGCTCATGACATCCTGATCATAGGGGAGGGTAACCGGCTGTTGATACATGGTAGATACTGAAGTATGGGCCGGGGCAAGTTTGACCGCAAAGCTGCGTATGGTATAGTGGGAAAGGTCGAAAGTCAGGCGATTTTTGGAAAATTGGGCAGCACCTATTTTCTGTTCTTGTCCGTTTACTTCATAAGCGTCTTCAATGTTTGCCGCAAATCCAAGAGACTGCGCTTTCTGGTCCTTACCCAGCAGCTCGTTTATGCGTACCAGGTAATAATCGCCCTCTTCCATTTTCTTAATGGCCATGACACCTACGCCAGGGTTGTTGTTGGTAAGGAAGGAAAACGTTTTGCCTGCGGCGCCGTCGTGAGCCGGCGTTTCGAAGCACAGCATGGGTTCGTTAAAAAAGGCACCCTGCCAGGGAGAGAGCCCCACGGCCCAATCTCCCTTATGTCCATAAATGCCATATTTAAATTGGTGCAGACCCCAATCCTGTGTATTCTGGTACCGGAATCCCCTGTTGGCTTCTGGTGTATACATCAACGTCAGCCTCACCTCATTGTCTGATGGCTTGTCGGAGCCATATTTACAGTCATTCAGGATGGATACCCCGTATTGACCTGATTTATCGGTAATATCAAACCATTCTTTGGCGGGCACCTCGTATTTTACCTCATTGTTGTTGGCACGCTGAATCGTTCCCGCGCCCAAATCATAAGTGGCATTGGAATCACTTACCGTCAGCGGAAATGCCGCCTTTAAGCTCACGGCCTTTGACTGCCAATCGATGGTATTGGCTATTTCTACGCGTTTACCCGCTTGGCCTGCGGATAAACTTACGGTTTGGGTGATCATGGAATTTTGGCCTTGACGTTTGATTTCCAGGGCGATCCTGACCGGTCCCTGTTCGAGGATGCGGATACTGGCTTGCTCGTTGAGGTTGGCAATAGGCGCTTTTGCCCGGTCACTCCAATCCATGTTCCAGGCTGGCCAATCCCTGGGTGCTTCATGTTGAAATGCTAATTTGGCTGGACCGGATAGTAATTCTTTGTTGGCTTTTTTATCCAATACGCTGGTAAGATCACCCTTGTCATCGACGGTTACCTTATAAAATTCATTTTCGAGGGTCCGGTCGGTCACAGAAAGCGCGGCAGCTCCTTTGGTCGAGCGAGCACCCGTGCCGGTAGGTTGTAAATCCGTGCTGGTAGGTTGTATATCCGCGCCGGTGGGACGCACATCATAGACTGCCAGTCCTACAGAAGGAGCCTGGGCCAGGAATATAAATTTAATGGTATTCGCCTGACGGTCTATGATTTGGGTGGGCACTTTTACACCTTTGCCATCATATACTTCAATACCGGTAGGTGGGTTTGCGTAAGATATTTCTGCGGTGACGACGTCCTGGCGATCAATAGCAACCGGATTATAAACTACCAATGTCCGGCCTTGTCCCCTGGTGTCCATTTGACGGGCCACCCGCTCTACGGAATGTTTCAAGACCTCGGCAAAACCATTGGCGGCTATGAACTCGTCATTCCAGGCATACTCAAAAGCTTTGGGAGAGGCG
>CAJCIQ010000105.1 GCA_903970475.1 Beijerinckiaceae bacterium | reverse complement strand
CATTGGATTTTCTAACTATTACTACTGGAAAACAGGAAAGCAGACCTCATTATTCTAACAAACCGCTGTATACCGGTCGGTACGTACAGTGGTGTGAGAGGCGCACCGTGAGCCCATGGCTCACGGCCGCCTACTCGATTTCAGCAACAACTCCATAAAAATCAAATCCAACCAGTGCCCGAACTTATAACCCACTTCTTTGAAGTGAGCCACCTGAGAAAATCCCAAGGACCGGTGCAGGCGGAGGCTGGCTTCGTTGGTGGCATCAATGCCCGCTATCATGGCGTGCAACTTCCTTTCTTTGGCAGCTTCAATGAGGGGTTTTAACAGGAGTTTCCCTACACCTTTGCCTCTTTGGCCGTCGGCTACATACACGGAATTTTCTACGGTAAATTGATACGCGGCCCAGGTGCGGAATGGGCCGAAAGAGCTAAAGCCTACCAGGTCTTCCCCATCTTTGGCGATGAAGACGGGATAGTTGTCTTTCATTTTGGCGTCAAACCAGGCTTTGCGCATGCTTAAGGAATGGGGCTCATAATCGTACACCGCAGTGGTGTGGACGATTACATCGTTATAGATGTCCAGCATGGAAGGAAGATCGGCTTCTTTTGCCGGTCGGACAGTAATCATTGTTGGTCAAATATACTCAACCCTCCTTAAATACATAGCCCCTGCCTATGACGGTTTGGATATGCGGTATACTAAAATTAAGGTCAACCTTCTGCCTCAGGTATTTGATATAGACGTCCACCAGGTTGGTTTTTCGATCGAAATCTATGCCCCATATGACTTCTGAGATATAAGCCCGGGGAAGGACGTGGTTTTTATGGCTGATCAGTAGATCCAGTAACGCGAACTCCCTTCCGGTAAGGTCAATACATTTGCCTCTGCGGGTGACGGTGCGTTTATAGGTATTTAGTTCGACTTCACCTGCTTTTTTGATGGGGTTGACCTGACCTAAGCTACGGAGCCGGGTAAGGGCCTTCATACGGGCCAGTAATTCTTCGGGATGGTAAGGTTTGACCAGATAGTCATCCGCTCCGGCATCCAGTCCTCTAACCTTGTCTTGAGGCTCTCCCAATATGGAGAGCAGCAGTATAGGGATCCCGTTAGTAGCTTGCCTCAACTGCTTACAAGTTGCCGCACCGTCACCAGGGGGTGCAGAAACGTCAACGATGAGCAGGTCATAGGTTTCAGGAGGGTTCAATGATATACCATTGGTCTGGATGGTATAAGAGATAC
This sequence comes from Beijerinckiaceae bacterium, assembly GCA_903970475.1. Lineage (GTDB taxonomy): Bacteria > Bacteroidota > Bacteroidia > Chitinophagales > Chitinophagaceae > Dinghuibacter. The sequence continues at coordinate 5,294 of CAJCIQ010000105.1, read as the reverse complement.
CATATTTGGATAAATAGCGGGTCGTTGCGTTAGCGCTGCCCTTTTGTTCTTCGATAATAAGCACCTTCATACTAATATTCCTCGTTTTGGTGAATGTCTCCATTCCCTTTTGGTGCATAGCAATCAATGTAGGATAGGGCCAAAAGCATACCGAACCGAGTGCCAAGAGAAAACGTCATCGCAAACCCGCATGGGTAGGGATGGAATTAGAAGTAAAAGCTGGAGAAGGGGGCGCCAGGCCGCAGGGGGAACCTAACCATTTTGGAAAGGGTTTCTCCAAAAATGAAAGGTGAAAAGCCTGGGGGAAAATGGAAAAGGGGCAAAAAATAAAGGCCAAATCTGCGCAACTTTCGCAAACCTGGCCTTTTCACAAAACTGATTTCGGAGGAGCAAGAGGTATAAGGCTACATATGCCCTAACATAAACTAAGCAAAGCTGCGAAGTAATTTCTTTATGCGCACGCCCAGCTCATGTGGTAAAACAGGTTTACGAATGAAATCATTGGCACCTGTGTTGTAACACTGGCTGATGGCAGCCTCACTACTATTGGATGTGATCACTATTACAGGCATTTTTTTATGCCTTTCCTCAGACCTGATCCTTGTCATCACCTCATACCCGTTGGCATAAGGCATATTCAGATCCGTTATCACCAGGTCATAGGTATGGTGATCTAAATTTTCTAACGCTACTTTTCCGTTCGAACAGGTGTGCACATGAAATCCCTCTCTCTCCAAAAAATGGGATAGTGACCTCGAAACAACCTCATCATCCTCTATCAACAATATATCCTGCATTTTGCGTCTGTTGGAATGTGCTACTATTTTTTCCGATGTAAAACTACATAATACCCCATATCGTTTTGTTATCAGCTCATTAACGACACATGGCATAACATGCGATTAACGAGCCAGGAATGGCCCTATCTTTGGGGGATGATTAAGTTCCGTTCAGAATTGGCTATAAAACCCCAGGCCAGGACCATTGCCTACCCGGATCCCATCATGTTGGTGGGCTCTTGTTTTACGGAACACATGGGGGACAAGCTTAGTACATATCGTTTACCAGTCCTTCAGAACCCACATGGGATCTTATTTAACCCCGTGAGTATCAGTGAGACCATCATTTCCTGCCTGGAAGGTAAGCAGTATACTAAGGAGGATTTATTTTACCTGCATGAGCGCTGGAACAGTTGGGCCCACCATAGCCGCTTCTCCCATCCCGATCCGGACGCCTGCCTTCAGGCCATTAATAAAAGCCAGCAGGAAGCCCAGGTCTTTTTGCAAAAAACGAAATGGATCGTACTTACCCTGGGCAGCGCCTGGGTATATGAAAACAGGGAAACGGGAAAGGTCGTTGCCAACTGCCACAAAGCACCAGCCGACCGTTTCAACCACCGTCTTTTAACGGTAGAGGAATTGCTCAGTGTCCTGGATAACCTGCTACATCGCCTTTTTTACACCTCCAGGGACTTGCGCATTATATTTACCATCAGTCCAGTCCGTCATTTGAGGGAAGGTATGGTGGAAAACAATCGTAGCAAAGCAGCCCTGATCCAGGCTGTGCACCATCTGGTCAATAAGTTTGACCGTATCGATTATTTTCCGGCCTATGAGCTGGTGATCGACGACCTGAGGGATTACCGATTTTATGCAGAAGACCTGGTCCATCCAAACTACCAGGCCACTCAATATGTATGGGAAAAGTTTAAAGAAGGGTTTATGGGTGATCAGGCAAGGGATATTATGGAAGCCCTGGACCCGATTAATGCTGCCCGTAAGCATAGACCGTTCAACCCTCAATCTGCGGAGCATCGGAGGTTTTTGGAAAAAAACACGAACGCCGCTAAGGCATTGATGGCTAAATATCCATTTCTTGATCTGCACGAAGATTTGACTTATTTTGCTTCCTGACCTTTAGCGACTATTGATATGCATGTTCTTTGGCTGGCCAGCTGGTACCCCAACCCTACGGATCTCTATAACGGAGATTTTATCCAAAGGCATGCCCAAGCCTTATCTACCCAATGCCCGGTAACGGTGATCCATGTGGCAAAAGCCCAGCAATCGCTGGCCGTTCAACAAAAGGATGTAGAAGGCTCTTTTACCTCCAGGATCCTATTATTTAAAGCACCCACCACCCGGCTGGCAGCCTTCAATACATTCCTGAGCCAGTTCATCCGTTTTAGATTATACCGCCAGGCTTTTAAGGAACACGTGAAAGTCCATGGAAAGCCCCATTTCATCCACCTGCATGTATGTATGAATGCGGGCCTGTTTGCCTTATGGGCTAAAACCAGGTATGGCATACCCTTTATCGTCACGGAACATTATACCGCTTATATCCCAGGGAGTTTACAAAATGTGTATACCCGTTCATGGGTATACCGCTGGCTGAATAAGCGCATCTTATTCAAGGCCGCCGGCGTAACCAGCGTTAGCAGGTATTTGCTGGACCAAATGCGGTCCTTTAGCCCTTTGCACGCCGAAGCGGTCATTGCCAATACCGTTGAAACCGGATTGTTCCGTAGGGAAAATGTTTTTCCCTTATCCCCAATACCCTTCCGCTTTATTCACGTGTCTACCATGGTGGAACACAAAAACGTAAAAGGCATTTTGGATGCACTCGCCCGGCTTAACACAGACGCTTGGACCCTTGAATGTGTCGGGCCTGTACGCCAGGAATTGATCGCTTACGCAAAAGTATTAGGTCTGGAGAAACAAGTGAGTTGGACGGGGGAACTACGTTATTTCCAGGTTTGTGAGCAATTGAAGGGGGCTCATGCCTTTGTGCTGTTCAGCCGGTTTGAAAACCAGCCTTGTGTCATTTCCGAGGCATTGTGTACCGGGCTTCCGGTTATTTCTTCCAATGTGGGTGGCATCTCAGAAGTCATTGATGCTTCCAATGGAATATTAGTAGAAGAAGGAAATGTCCCAGCTTTGGCGGATGCCCTGGTACAGATGATGGCGGAATACCCGCGCTATGACCTGGAAGAACTGTCCAGGCGGGCTCAAAGGATACATGATCCTAAAAAGGTGGGAAAGGACTTCATGGCCTATTATGCCAAGCTGGGCCTGGGTGGGGATTCCCTTAAAAATAAAACATAACTGTACAGGAAAGCGGCGGTATAAGCGATGCTGGAAACCAAAGCCGCGCCTTGTATATGATAGGTGGGAATGATCAGCCAATCACCGGCTACCATGAGTACCAAACCGATGATGGCCCCTTTAAGGTTGACAACAACCCTGTTCATGCCCGCAAACCAGGCGCTGACTATAGCCAGTCCCCCGAGGGCAAAAATGCCCGGAATCAACCAGATAAAAGTGGGATAGACTTCCTGGAAGGAAGGTCCTAAAATCAAAGCCAACAGCCATTTCCCGGTCAGAAGAATAATCAAAATGCAAACGGCGTAAATGGCAGCTATATAACCCAGCAATCGTTGAATGGTTCTATGCTCCCCAAAAGCCGCACCCTGCACGACGTCTGCGAAAATTACTGCCGCAACCAATTGGGGAAAGTAATAAAACAATTGAACCAATTTGGAGGCCTGAATATAGTTTCCCAATTGCTTATCGCTACAATAGGCTGCTACCCACCAGTAATCCATTCTATAGACCAGGAAAAACACCAGATTGGCCAGAAAGGAGAATCCCGAATACTTCAGTAAAGAGGGGAAGTGTAGTTGTATGTCCTGTGTTCTTCGACGAATAAGTCCGCTTTCTTGAAACGCTGAATGGTAGGCTCTCCTAAGATAGATGTATAAGATAACACCGAGTATGCCAGGCATCAGGCAGTACAGGTCTGTGAACAGGGTTGCACTCAGATCAGGTTGCCTCAGGTAGATATAAGTCAGCAGGATCAGTAGCAACCCATTTCCAAGAAGATCGAGTATCATTGGGGGCTTAACACTCCGGAGCCCCACCCCAATGGCGGCCACAAACTTGACGAACAAAGTGCCTGCTATATAAGCAGTAGTGCAGAGTACCAGGGAAATATGCGGGTCCCAGAGCCTCCACCAATGAAAATGGCTACCCAAAGCGGCAATAGGGGCAAAAGCAAGGGCTGCAATAAGGCAATATTGAAAAATAAAGCGGCTGAGACTGGAGATCCATTCCGGATTGGCAGCCGTATAGTATTGAATGGCAGAATCAATGCTGAAGCTAAAAAAGGTAATCAGCAATTGAAAGTTGGTAACCAGAAACAAAAAATTGCCGGACCAACTTGCCTCAAAGACCCTGGCAATGGCCAGGTTGAGCAGAAACAAAGAACCGAGTTGGGCGCCCTTCCATATACTGTTGGTTTTGATAATCGTCCAGAATTGGGGGCCCATTTGCCGATTTGAGTTAGGACTTTAGTTTACCGATTAAGTTAATGTATTCCTGCATAGCCTGGTCCTGGGTCTTTCCTTTAATGGCTCCCCAGGCATCGTACTTTGCTTTGGCCACGAAATCAAAGGCGCCTGGTGGTTCTCCTGCCAAATCACCCTCTGTAGCTTGTTTGTAGAGGGAATAAAGGTGTAGCAGGGTATCGTTGCTGGGTTTGTCAGAGAGGGCCTTCGAATCGGCGACTGCTTGTTCAAAAGAACTTTTCAAATCCATATTAGGTGTTTCTGTAACGCTAAAATAGTTGAATTCTTGTTACTTTTGCCCACACATGAAGTACATTCGGAATTTTTGTATTATCGCGCACATTGACCATGGTAAGAGTACGCTCGCGGATCGTTTGCTGGAAGTTACCCGTACCATTGGGGAAAGAGACATGATGAACCAGGTCCTCGATGATATGGACCTGGAGCGGGAAAAAGGCATTACCATTAAAAGCCATGCCATCCAAATCAATTATTTTCAGGGTGGTCAGGAATATATATTAAATCTTATTGATACACCGGGTCACGTTGACTTCTCATACGAAGTTTCCAGAGCTTTGGCTGCCTGTGAAGGAGCCCTCCTGCTCGTGGATGCCTCCCAGGGCATACAAGCCCAAACCATATCCAACCTTTACCTGGCTATAGATAATGACCTGGAAATCATCCCTGTCATCAATAAGATTGACATGGAAGGAGCCATGATTCCCGAGGTAAAGGATCAGATCATAGAACTCATTGGTTGCAAAGAGGAAGACATATTGCTGGCCAGTGGTAAATCCGGTATCGGGATTGACGCCATCCTGGAAGCCATCGTTGCCAGGATACCCGCTCCCCAGGGAGATCCCGATGCCCCCTTGCAAGCCTTGGTGTTTGACTCGGTGTTCAATTCTTTCCGCGGTATCATCGTATACTACCGGATCATGAACGG
>CAJCIQ010000104.1 GCA_903970475.1 Beijerinckiaceae bacterium | reverse complement strand
CTGCGCTTGGGCCTTTGAGGCACAAATACCAGTTAATAATAAAATCAAGGCATACTTACATAAACGCATACTAAGAATCTTGACGGTCTTGGTCATAAGAAGATACTTTGGTTTTATGTTGTTTTATGTTGTTTTAATTTTCGGGCTTAAGACTGCAAATATTGGATAAGGTTTGGTTACACGGCAACTGAAGGATTATTTTAACAATATTTAAGGGAAGTCCGGGGCAATATAGATCAGCCTTCTGAGTCTACCGAGTGGAAGTGCCCATACACGAGACTGGCTTTTGCTGCGCCCAATAATGCAATTAATTCTTCAGAACTGGCCTCAGAGACCCTATGGACCGATTTATAGGTCTTCAGGAGCAAATCTGCGCTGGCTTTACCGATGCCTTTGATCTGTTGAAGTTCATTGGTGAAAACACCTTTACTGCGTTGATTCCGGTGAAAAGCGATTCCAAAGCGGTGTACTTCATCCCTTATACGCCGGATAAGTTTGAGGCTTTCGCTATCCCAGGGCAATTTCAGGGATTCTGTATCTCCGGGGAAGAAGATTTCTTCCTCATTTTTGGCCAGACCAACCAAGGTCATCCTGCCAACCAGGTCCAGTTCCCGTATGGCCTCCATAGCTGCACCTAACTGCCCTTTACCCCCATCAATAATCACAAGCTGAGGCAAAGACTGCTCTTCCCTGGAAAGGCGGCTATAGCGCCTAAAAACCACCTCTTTCATGGTCGCAAAATCATTGATGCCTTCCACCGTTTTTACATTATAGTGCCTGTAGTCTTTTTTGGAAGCTATTCCATCGCGGAAACACACCATGGCTGATACAGGGAAGCTACCTTGGAAGTTGGAATTATCGAAACATTCAATATGAACAGGTAGGGCGGGCAAGTGCAGATCCTGTTTCAGACCATGCAGCACGGACCTTTTTTCCTCGTCCGATTTTTCTTCGAGGTGTAGCATTTTCTTTTTCTTCAGCTCCTCCTGGAAGTAAAAAACATTTTTGGTGGATAGGTCCAGCAATTTACGTTTATCCCCTGCTTTTGGAACAGCGATGCTGGTACCTTCCTCCGGAAAATCTATGGGGAAAGGCACTATGATTTCTGTTGCGTCGCTGTTGAATAATTCCCTCATCTGAGCCACAGCAAAGGCGAGTAATTCCTCCTGGCCTTCTTCCAAGTGGGTTTCAAAGGTGCTGGTTTGGGTTTGCACGATGGTCCCACTTCGCACCATCAGGTAGTTGACGTAGGCCAGGTCCCCTTCTTTGAGGACAGAAAACACATCCGCATCTCCCATTTTCTCGTTGACGATGGTAGACTTCGCCTTGTATTGAAGGATGTGCTCCAGTTTTTTCCTATATATCTCGGCCTGCTCAAAGCGCATGGATTCTGCCTGAGCCTGCATTTCTGTTTTGAAATATTGAACGACCGGGGAAAGGTTACCCTTCAACAGGTTTTTGACTTGTTTGAGGTCCTCGGCGTAATCTGTAGGGCTTTGGAGTCCCTCACAGGGGCCCTTACAATTTCCCAGGTGGTACTCCAGGCAGACTTTAAATTTGCCCTTTGCTATATTGGTGTGACTCAGGTTGAGTTTGCAAGTCCTTAAGGGTATGTTTTGGCGGATGATATCCAGCAATTCCCTCACCTTTCCAACCGAAGTGAAGGGACCAAGGTATTCGGACCCATCGGCAATTTTCCGGCGGGTCAGGAATACACGGGGGTAGGGTTCATTTTTAAGAACGATGTACGGATAGGACTTATCGTCTTTGAGATTGATATTGTATTTGGGCTGGAATTGCTTGATCAGCGCATTTTCCAGTAAAAAGGCATCCTGCTCAGAATCTACAATGGTGAACTCAATTCGCTCGATGCGTTGAACGAGTTCGTAGGTTTTATAGCTGGTAAAGGTTTTATTGAAGTAAGAACTGACCCGCTTCCTGAGGCTTTTGGCCTTACCAACATACAGTAAATTCCCCTCGGCATCATAATATTTATAAATACCTGGATGGATGGGTATGCTAGGTGCTATTTTCTGGAAACTATCGGCGTTCATAATGCATGTGTCATGGCTTGGGCTGGTCCCAGATAAATTGCTGTTTACGAATATCTGACGTATACTCACGCTTGTCCACCATAGTAATCAAAGAGATAGATTGATCTGCTTTCCATATCAATTGCTCCCTGATGGTGGAATCCTGGATGGAAACTATTTGTTGTATATATATTTGTTTGATGCCCCCTGTGGAAGAATCCAGGGACACGTCAACCCGGTTCAACTTTGCGCTATCATGGATGGCCTCGTAGGATATTATTTTCAGGTGATGCACACTGTCGGTGAATTGGGCTTTCCTGTAGGCTTCGGGCGCCCAATCCTGCGTGGCTTCAGATGCCTGAAGGAAGGACCCTAAAAGATTCCTTACGGTGGAAGCTTTTGCCATAGATGAATCTTGTTTCCCGTGGTGGGTATCCACATAGGTAAGGGATTGGCCACTGGCATCTAAACTGTCAATCTGATGGGAGAGGAACTGTTGTATAAAGGGATATGAAAAGGCGTCCTTACCAGCAAAACCGCTCTTTCCGGAATGTTGACTACAGGCAATAGCCATAACCATGCACAACAACCCAAGGGCCAGCTGGGTGAATCTGCCTACGCGGATATTCATCTGGCAAAGGTAAGATACAATTAGCGGAAAGTTCTGGTGATACCAATCTTGAATCCTACATCGTAGAGGTGTTCGATGATATTATAGCTGCTAATGAAGCTGGGAAGAAGCTGATAGCGGAACTGGGGTCCAATTTGGATTTGTACATCACCCTTCTGGAAGCGTAGGAAAGTTTCCAGGCCTAAGTCAGCATTCCAGCGTCTGAGCAAATTAGGATCCTGGGCATAGGCCTTATAATCGGAAGAAAGTAAATACGCCTTGGAATTAAGGATATAGGTCGGTTGAATGGTAGAAGCTACGTTCCAGGTGAAGTTACTGCCTTTAGCCAGTTGATATTCTGCACCAACAGGCAGGGATAATTCTACCCTTTGATTGGGGATCCAGGTAGCAGCAGCATCCGGCTGACCATTACCATTCTCATAAGTCGTAGAGGTAGTAGCCGTGGTGGCGGGTAGACCGGCACTACCACCTAGCGGTATATTGACCATCCGACTGGGGGCGGTGACGGCTTTGGCTGAGTAACGGCTGTAATTAAACTGTATTCCAGCTTTCAAACTTAGTTTACTGGTCAAGGCGTATAATACATCGGTTCCCAATTCAAAGCCAACAGAAGGCCTTTGATCCACCAGGCTATTGATGCTATAACCATTGTTATTGTATACGAGCAGCCCATTCTGGGTCACAGCCGTTTTGGTTTTTAGGGCCCTGAAGCTGACAGAGGGCTCCAAATGGAACAGCCAACTGTAGCGAGAGGGGAGCGGAGCTGTTTTTTTCATGCCGGAGGCCAGGGCTGTATGGTTGAGGAAGCTTTCTTTTTGCATCCCTCCCAGTTGAGGACCGCTATCCGTTATTTTCAGCATAGAGAGGCTCTGGTTCGAAGCATCAGCTGCCGTCAACTTCGAAGCCGTCACATCAGCGCTGGAAGTAGTTGATTCGATATCGTCTGTAGTGGCCGCCTTAGAGGCAGCAATATCCTTGGAATTGTAATTGGAAGCTGCGAGTAAATTGTGTGGAGCGGGAAGGTAAGATCCCCATCCTGCAACAGGTGCTTGTAAACCTGTTCCTGCTGAAGAAAGGTAAGTATCCCCTAAGTTGAAAGGGGCGGAAGGGGTGGAACCATTCCTGATGGTATTTTGAACAGCGGCCAGGGTAGAGCTGGTGTTCCTTGTCGCCGGCCGCTTCCAGTAGGTAACGGATTTGGGTTTGATATATGTTTTAGAGGGGGCGTGGTCATTATCCTGCACCAGCACAAACAGACCTGCAAGTATTAATAAAGCAAAAGTGCCTCCTCCTATGAAATGCCATTTGCGGCGTGTGTGTAAACGATGATAGATGCTATTCCATACCCTTTCCGTTGGGTACATTTTGTACTCACCTGTTTTTTCTCTAAGCAGTTCTTCAAAATGACCTTTTGGGAAATCCTTTTCCATTTTACAATTGGATGTTCATTGTTGGTGAAGAAGCCGGGTTAAATCATTGATGGTCTATCTGATGAGCAGTCGTGAACGTTTTGTCGGTCTTCTCCGGAGGAGAAAACAAAATCCTTTTCCTGATGAGAATATCTTCCAACATGGCCTTTGCCCTGGTATATTGAGACCGGCTGGTAGATTCCTCTATGTCCAACATTCCTGCTATTTCCTTATGGTTATACCCTTCAATAGCAAAAAGGTTGAGCACAGTCCTATAACCCAGGGGAAGCATGCGTATACATTCTATAACCTGTTTTGCCTGGATGATGGCTGGAACGGCTTCTTCCCGGATCAATAAATGCTGTGCATGGTCAATATCCACATTCTCATTGAATTTTTTGTTTTTCTTGAGCATGTTGATGCACGTATGCACTATGATCTTTCTGATCCACCCTTCCAGGGCTCCCTTATGTTGAAACTGATGAATTTGCGAAAAAATCCGGATGAACCCTTCCTGCAACATGTCCTCAGCATCCTCCCTGTTTTTGGCAAAACGGTAACAAACCGACAGCATTTTTGGGCTGTATCGGCTATAAAATTCCTGCTGAGCTGCTGCATCTTTATGCAAGCATCCATGCAAGAGATCATCCTCTGTCATGCAGCTGGGTTTAATTACCAGAAATATAGACAAATTCTGTGAATCATATGCTGCGCCAACCCTGATTTTCCGTAAAAAAACTTATTTCTCGGAAATAAGTACGTTCCCGGTCATTTCCGCAGGTATGGGAAGACCCATTACTTTCAAGATAGTGGGGGCTATGTCTCCAAGCTTGCCATTATGGAGTACCAGACCTGGTTGGGCATGGGATTGAATCAGGAAAAGCGGTACCAGGTTCAGGGTATGAGCCGTATTGGGGCTTCCATCTTCATTGACCATATAATCCGCATTACCATGGTCTGCGGTTAGAAATATGGTATAATCGTGAGCCAGGGCCGCAGTAACGACTTTTTCTACGCAGGAATCAACCGTTTCTACCGCTTTTATGGCTGCTTCCCAAATGCCCGTGTGGCCAACCATGTCCACGTTTGCAAAATTGAGGCAAATAAAATCGGCTGATTCTGCTTCGATTTCCTGGACAATGGAGGAGGTCACCTCGGCTGCACTCATTTCCGGCTTTAGGTCGTAAGTGGCCACTTTTGGGGAGGGGACGATGATCCTCTTTTCCTGAGGGAATTCGGCTTCACGGGTACCACTGAAGAAAAAGGTAACGTGAGGATATTTTTCCGTTTCGGCTATGCGGATCTGCCTCTTTCCGGCGCCCGCAATCACCTCTCCCAACGTATTCTTTAAATCATCATTGGCAAATACGACGTGGACATTTTTATAAGTCTTGTCGTAATCGGTCATGGTGGTATAATGAAGCGAAAGGGGCTGCATGTCTTGTTCAGGGAATGCCTGTTGGGTTAATGCCTGCGTAATTTCCCTGGGCCTGTCTGTGCGGAAATTGAAGGAGATGACGGCATCCCCATCCTTGATATGGGTAAGGGGTTCGCCTGCCTCCGTGACCACAATTGGCTTGATGAACTCATCGGACACCCCGGCTGCATAAGCTTCCCGGATGGCCTCGATCGGATGGGTGGTATAAGTGCCAATGCCTTTTACCATGGCGTCGTAGGCCAGTTTTACCCTTTCCCAGCGCTTGTCGCTGTCCATGGCATAATAACGACCGGTAATGGTAGCAATCTTGCCTGTGGTTTTGTGTAAATGCTCCTGGAGGTCAGTAAGATATCCCAGGCCTCCTTTTGGATCAGTATCCCTACCATCCGTGAACGCGTGGATAAAAACTTGAGTTACACCCTCATTTTTACAAACAGTTGTTAATGCTTTGAGGTGGTTAATATGGGAATGCACCCCTCCGTCGCTTACCAGGCCGATAAGGTGAAGGGGGTTATTATTGGTTTTAGCATATTTTATGGCTTCCAGCAGGGTAGGATTGGCTGCAAATGACCCATCCCGGATAGCTACGTTAATGCGCTGGAGCTCCTGATATACGATACGACCCGCGCCCAGATTGAGATGTCCAACCTCTGAATTGCCCATCTGTCCATCCGGAAGGCCTACGTCTTCTCCACAAGTGATCAGGGTAGCATGAGGATACTTTCCGTATAATGAGGAAACAAAAGGTGTTTTCGCGTGTTGGATCGCATCGGAGGAGGCTACTTTTCCCAAGCCCCATCCATCCATGATCATCAAAATGGCTTTCTGGTTTTTCATGGCGTAAACCTACGGAAAACCAGGGAATCCTGGCACACTTTTAGCACATGCATGGGCGAACTTTGGAGGGATTTTATGAGCCTTAGAATATCCAGTAACTTCCTAATTTTGGCCCTGATCGCCGTTTTGGTGATTCTGACGGCCGCAGGTGGCCGTAGGCTTTTCCTGGGGAAGGATAATGTGCTACCCTCCGGTCTGGTATGTGTATCTACCGGTAATAGTGCTTCCAGTAATAAGCCTCAGATCTTGCTGACCGCTAATGCCATTGCAGGCAGGGATGCCCAGGAGCTCACACTGGATAATAAGTTGGATGGTGTGCTGACCGCACTATCCAATGGTAATGCGGATGAGTTGTCTAAATATTTTGACAGCTACGTTGACCTTTCCTTACCAGACAGACCTGGTAGCTCTTATAGCAAGATTCAGGCAAAGATGGTATTGAAGGATTTCTTTGATAGTTATCACGTGAAGCGTTTTTCCCTACTCAACAATGCTGCCGGCTCGTCCAATTACTGTGAAGGAACTTTGGAAACAGCCAATGGCAAATTCAAGGCCTCCCTGTATATACGCAAGGATGGAAACCAACCCTTAATCCGTGAATTCGATCTTATTGGTCTGAAATAGATCCCCTAGATTTGCGCTATGACTGATAACCTTGATCCGCTAGATCAGTTGATAGACCATGCTTTGCAGGAAGACATTGGTCCAGGGGATTTTTCTACTGAATGTTGTATTCCCAGTAATGCCAGGGGTGCTGCCATACTCAAGGTAAAAGACCAGGGTGTGTTGGCAGGCATAGCTGTTGCCCAGCGCATTTTCAAGAGACTGGAAAAGGATACTTCTTTTCAGCCTCACCTTTCCGATGGGGATCCCATTGTGGGAGGAGAAACAGCATTTGAAGTGCAGGGACATATCCGGACAATATTACTGGCAGAGCGCCTGGTCTTGAATTGTATGCAGAGAATGAGTGGTATTGCTACCCTGACCAGGGAGTATACCCGAAAACTGGAAGGATACCATACCCGATTGCTGGACACCAGGAAAACCACCCCTAATTTCAGGTTATTGGAAAAAGCGGCGGTAAAAATCGGAGGTGGCGTAAATCACCGGATGGGCCTTTATGATATGATCATGCTTAAAGATAATCACATTGATTATTGTGGTGGCTTGGCCAAAGCAGTAGACCTGGCTTGGGAATTTAACAAATCCAAGGGATTGGATCTAAAAATCGAGGTAGAAACCCGAAACATGGAGGATGTCCGCATAGCCTTGGGTACTGGAAAAGTAGACAGGATCATGTTGGATAACTTTAGGCCAGAAGAGGTGAGCGAAGCAGTAGTCTATATACAGGGTAGGGTGGAGACAGAAGCCAGTGGTGGTATTCACCTGGAAAATATTCAGGCATATGCTGCAACCGGAGTGGACTTTATAAGCGTGGGATCCGTCATTCATCAGGCCAGGAGTCTGGACCTTAGTTTAAAAGCAAAAATCCAGAAATGATTATGGGAAAAAAACAATTGCCTCAAACTGGCGGGCTCGTCTATTCTACCAATCCCGATGCGATGAGGGAGGAAGCACGTGCTCAATCAAACACCCTTCCCCCGGCCCAACAAAAACTGATGGTGATGTTGGATACGCGCGCCAGAGCAGGGAAAGCGGTTACATTGGTGGACGGATTCGAAGGGAAAGACGAAGACTTGGAAATTTTGGGCAAAGAAGTGAAAACCCATTGTGGAACAGGAGGATCTGTAAAAGACGGGTTGATCATCGTCCAAGGAGACCATAGAGATAAGGTAGTACAATGGCTTCATTCTAAGGGCTATACAAAGTCCCGGAAAAAATAGGCGCATTTTTGAACCGGGAATAGGAATTGTGAATGGCTCGTCAATATGACGGTTGGGCGTCCGATCTACCCGGTTTTATCGTACATTCGAATAAATAGCGAGATCATGGTCTCTACCGTATCAGAAGGAGTTAAAATCAGTGTAGAAACGTTTTACCAACCGGACTATAGTAATCCGATGGCGGGAGAGTTTATGTTTGCCTACCGGATAACCATTGAAAACAATAATGCTTTTCCTATCAAACTACTTAGACGGCACTGGCATATCTTCGACAGCAATGGCACCTACAGGGAAGTGGAAGGAGAAGGGGTGGTAGGCGTACAGCCCGGTCTTCAGCCTGAAGAAAGGTACCAGTATGTAAGTGGGTGCAATCTGAGGACAGAAATGGGAAAAATGTCCGGCACTTATCTGATGGAAAATCAGCATTCCAGGCAGACTTTCGAGGTGTCCATACCGGAATTTGAAATGACGGTTCCCTTTAAAATGAATTGATGGTGGATTTTGGGCGGATGGCTTTGTTATGCATTTAACCATCAGCCCCCAATCGGCTAATAATGGCCCTTCGGGCACGGCACCTGTGGCGCTGTTTTTGTTTGGCGAAAGCCCTCATTTTGAAATTTAGGGCTTCCGCCAAAAATCATTTAATGAATGGCCCTTCGGGCACAGCGCCTGTAGCGCTGTTTTTGTTTGGGTGCGTTTCTTATTTGGGGTTGTACTGGGCGTCGTTGAATAACTCTTTGGGGGGCACTGCCATTAACTTTTGCGGCCCCATATCGCCCTTTCGGGCAATGTACTTCCGGATGATTTGCCAACCTACAAACGATCCGATATTGCCAGGGGCCGACGTAGGCATATTTTGGGTAGTGGGGGCATCGCTCATATAATTTTTTATGATTTCCGGATCATGGTTGTATAAAACGTTTTGTTGTAAAAGGAAATTCCAGATCTGACCTTCATTGGCCTTACACCATTCGTATTGTGTGCCCGTGTATCCCAATTTGAGGGTATCAGCGGTAGTGGGCAGAAACTTGTTCAGCAGATAGAGGCGCTTCCCTCTGTCAATGATTTGCTCCAGTAAAGTTGTGCTGGCTGTATCATTATCATCATCCGGAGGATAGTAATCATCGATAAGGGCATTCATCGTATTTACCGGAAGGTATTCCGGAGAGAATTTTCTGCTGAGGTAGGCAGGGAATACCTCCAATACTTCCGGGATCTGGTAATAGGAAAATGTATTTCCCATGTAGAAGTCCAGGCTGATGCCCAATCCATCATTGGTAAACATCTCCCGGTATCCGAAGTTGCCTATATAGGTAATGATTTTCGGAATGCTTGAATCGGGATAATAATACTTCACATAACGAAAGTCATTCTCCAGTTCTTTTTGAATCCCATCCAAATTGGAGAACTTCTGGAAGACGGAATCTTTCAACACTTGATTCTGGGCCAGGAACTTCCTCATTTCTGCGTATACTACTGCCGGTGTATCCGCCGCGCTTTGGAGGTTCATAATCTGTCGGATAAACAAGGGCGTAAAGTTGGGGAACTTTTGTATAAGGCTCGGTAATTCTTCGGGTACTTTTGTTGAATCCAAGGCGAACAGGTCCTGGTCAAACCGTTCGATCTGTAGGTGGACTTTTATGTCCGACACATCGGGGGTAGTGCCGGAATGGTTGCAACTACTCAGGCCGGAAAGGATGGTTATTCCAAGGATGAGGTAATAAGACTTCATGCTTGCAACTTACAACAAAGCAATCATTTGGAAACGCAGTACCTTTGAGCCATGAAAATCGCCTTTTCCCAACTGAACTATCATATAGGAGACTTTGAGTCCAATACCCGCCGCATGATAGAGCGGGTTAAAGAAGCGGAGACCAGAGGGGCTGAGTTGATCGTTTTTACGGAATTGTCCGTATGCGGATATCCGCCCCAGGATTTCCTGGAGTTTAATGATTTTATCAATCGTTGTTATGCCGCTATCGACCAGATCGCGCAGCACACAAAAAATATAGGCGTATTGCTGGGCAGTCCAGTGCGTAATCCCGATGAGAAGGGAAAGCCCCTGTTTAATGCGGCATGGCTGCTTTATCAGGAGAAGGTCCAGGCCATACAGCACAAGACCTTGTTACCTAACTATGATGTATTTGATGAGTACCGGTACTTTGAACCAGGATATGCCTGGGAGGTAATGGTGTTTAAGGGCTATAAGCTGGCGGTGACCATTTGTGAGGATATCTGGAGCCTGGGAGACAATCCTTTGTACAGGACCTGTCCCATGGATATGTTAATCAGCCAGGAGCCGGATATGATGATCAATATTTCGGCCTCACCTTTTGACTATGCACGGGGCGAGGAGCGGCTTAACCTGGTAAGGGCCAATGTCAGCAAGTATCAACTGCCCATGTTGTACTGCAATGCGGTAGGCGCCCAGACGGAAATCATATTTGATGGGGGATCCCTGGTCATGAATGCAGACCAAAGCGTAGTCCAGGCATTGCCTTTTTTTGAAGAAGGACTGGCTTATGTGGAATGGACAGGAAAGGGATTTGCCGCTTCGGCGGTGAATGAGGATGCTGCTTCAGAGGCTGCATTGGCAAGGGTTACAGAGCGTATGATCACGGCGAAATCCAACGAATTTTCCAGGACTGATATAGAAAAGTTACACCCGGAGCTGCATCCGGACAGGATTCATGATGCGCTGGTGCTGGGTATAGGCGATTATTTCCGGAAAATGGGCTTTTCCAAAGCCATTATTGGTTCTTCAGGAGGAATTGACAGCGCCCTCACCCTGGCCCTGGCCTCAGAGGCCCTGGGACCTCAAAATGTAAGGGCTGTACTGATGCCCTCTCCTTATTCCACGGAGCATTCTGTAGCAGACGCCGTAGAGCTGGCCAAACGGCTGGGTAATCCCTACGATATTGTGCCCATTAAGGAGGTCTACGAAGCCTTCCTTCATACCCTGCATCCCATTTTTGGGGACCTGCCATTCAGTCTTGCAGAAGAGAATATGCAAAGCCGGTCCAGGGGGAATATACTCATGTCGATAGCCAATAAGTTTGGATATATCCTCTTAAATACTTCCAATAAAAGCGAGTTATCTACAGGCTATGGAACGCTGTATGGAGACATGGCAGGAGGCCTGGGGGTTCTGGGTGATTTGTATAAATTACAGGTCTATACCTTGTCCAGGTATATCAACCGTCATCAGGAGATCATTCCTCAAAATATACTAGAAAAGGCCCCTTCTGCTGAGTTGAGACCAGATCAAAAGGATACCGACAGCCTTCCGGATTATCCCATATTGGACCCCATATTATATCAATATATTGAAAGAAGACAGGGGCCGGAAGAAATCATAGCCCAAGGCTTTGAGCCTGCACTGGTGGCAAGGATCCTCAAAATGGTCAATGCCGCTGAGTATAAGCGTAAGCAATTTTGCCCCATCATCCGAGTTTCTCCCAAAGCATTTGGGGTGGGTCGCCGACTTCCCATAGTAGCCAGGTATCTGGGCTAGGATACTTATATTTGCCCTGCTATGTTACAAGTACCACATATACGCGCTAACAGGACGGAAGTCCTGGAAAGGCTGGCTGTAAAGGGATTCACCGATACAGCATTGATTGATCAGATCCTGGAACTGGATGATCGCCGCAAGAAACTGACCTTTCAATACGATGAAACAAAAGGATCGGTTAATGCAGCATCAAAGGAAATAGGACAACTGATGTCAAAAGGCCAAAAGGACGAGGCCGAGGTGCGTAAGCAGGAGGTAGCTAAGTTGAGCGAGAAACTCGGACCCATTCAGGACGAGTTGGCTGGGACTGAAAAGGAACTCCTTGCTTTAGTGGTACGCATTCCTAATATCCCCTCTCCCTTAGTCCCTCCAGGGAAAACCCCGGAGGAAAATGTAGTGGTCATGGAAGGAGGAAGCAAACCCAATCTTCACGATGGGGCGCTTCCCCACTGGGAATTGGCAAAGAAATATAACCTCATAGATTTTGAACTGGGGACCAAAATTACGGGCAGCGGATTCCCGGTATACATCAATAAGGGAGCCCGCCTGCAAAGAGCGTTGATCCAATATTTCCTGGATTACAACACAGCGTCTGGCTACCAGGAGCTTCAAGTGCCCCATATGGTCAACGAGGCTTCTGCTTATGGTACAGGTCAATTGCCTGATAAAGAAGCCCAGATGTATGTAGTACCCGAAGATGGTTTTTACCTCATTCCAACGGCGGAAGTGCCGCTTACCAATCTCTACAGGGACGAACTGCTGAAGGAAAGTGACCTGCCTGTTAAGATGACCGGCTATACACCTTGTTTCCGCAGGGAAGCGGGCAGCTATGGTAAGGATGTAAGAGGCCTGAACCGCCTGCATCAGTTCGATAAGGTAGAAGTCGTACAACTGGTCCAGCCTGAAAAGAGCTACGAAGTGATTGACGAAATGGTGGGACATGTGGAGCGGTTACTCCAATCTCTTAAGCTGCCTTACCGGATTCTCCGTTTGTGCGGCGGGGATATGAGTTTTACCTCTGCGCTAACGTACGATTTTGAAGTGTACAGTGCGGCCCAGCAGAAGTGGCTGGAAGTTAGCTCTGTATCCAACTTTGAAACCTATCAGACCAACCGCATGAAGATCCGCTATAAGGATTCCAAGGGAAAAACACAGTTGCTTCATTCCCTGAATGGCAGCTCTTTGGCTTTGCCCCGTATCCTGGCTTGCCTGTTGGAGAATTTTCAAACTTCAGATGCTATCGCTCTTCCAGAGGTACTTCATCAGTATTTCGGTGCGGCTAGCATACAATAAAGCTTAGGAGGGGCAGTGGCTATTTTGAGGCGTGGGAAAAACGCTTTAAAATAGCCACTGCCCCTCCTGTAATAATTAAAGTAGAAAAGCGATAGTAAAGGCCCATCACCCTTTGTATATTTTACGCGCGTTTTTTTAGTGCCTGCAACCAGGTAACTAGCCGACTTTATACATCTTTGTGGTAGAACTGATATAATCAAGGGGGTCGAAGGCCTTGTCGAACGTGTCTTTGAGCTCATTCAACTTGGTTTGAAGGCTTTCTATTTCTGGCCCGATCTGGGGGTCCAATTTGTATTTGTTGAATAGGTTTTCGTACCTGGATATGTTTTCACTGATCCGGAAAGTGATCTGTCCGAACCTCATTTTGAGGGACTGAACATCCATCATTTGATAATAGATCTTCTGTTTCCAGTCTTTGGGGTTGGCTTCTTTTTGGGCGGCGGCTACGTCGGCTGCGCCTTGCCTCATTTTGGTCAGGTATTGGTAACGGCTTTCGGCATCGCTTTCACCTGCAAAACCAGCAGCGAATTCTTTGGGATCTATCTTGAGGGTGGACAATACCTGGGATAGGTCTCCGGCATAAAGGCGTTGCAGGTTGTCTAACTCCGCTTCTATGGAAGCCCACTCGTTTTCGATTAGTCCCTGATCGTAGTTAAATTGGCTGACTTTGATGGTCAGCATCATCATTTTCTCGGCTTGTTCCCTAAGGTCTTTGTGCTTGTTGCTGAGAGAACCCAGGTAAGAGGACATGCCACTGAACAGGGCAAAGGTCATGGGTCCCGTAACAGGAACAGCTTCTGTTTCGGTGCCGAATGAACCCAACACATTACTGGCAACTCCCAGGGTCGTTTCTTCTCCCCGGTTGTTTTGCATGTATTTGTCAAAGGACAGATAAAAGTCCTTATAGCCAGGATAGGTCATGGGATTGCCTGCCTGGGCTAGCAGATCGAAGAAGCTTTTGGTGGAATTAAACAGGATAAGGGGTTTGATTTCCCTTTCCATGCTGACCAGGTTTACAATGGCAGACTGGTAGTTGGCCTGGAAAATATAAAGGTCATTTTGGTCGATGGCTTTCTGACGGTCTTCCAAAGCTTGTACGCGCAAAAGGAGCTTATCTGCTTTTTCTTTAGCGTCTTTGGTTTCCATAATGGATTTATCCAGGGCATCAACCCTGGCATCCAGGTTGGTCACCGTGGAGTCCATGGCTTTTGTCCTTTTATCAAAGCTGGTTTGTATTTCTCCAAGTACCCTGTCTTTTAGCTGTTTGTCGTTGAGGGTATCATTTCTGGTCGTATCGGAAACCTGGATAAAAGCGTTTAAACTCCGGGCCTGAGACGATGTGGAGCATAGGATCAACCCGCTGGCGCAGGCAAGAAGTAGGATATGCTTCATGGGGTCCTTTTACAGGCTAAGTTAACACAACTTGTCTTCCCACTGCCAGAACAGACAGGGGTTTATCATTTCTTTATCAGAGATTAAAAAGAGGTTAGAAGCGCTTTTAAGCCCTAACCTTCGACGGGTTGTACAGCCACCTTTGCTGGGTTTTCCGGATGCTCCATCATTTTTTGTGTTTTTCTGGCAACAAAGAACAACAGTAAAGACGCGGCTCCGGCCATGAAGACAAAAAGCATGAAAAACTCATTGAGGTTGCTCATATGATAACCCAGGAACACGGTTGTTTTACCTTTTTCCGGATACAAGGTACTCAGCACCCCGGCCAGCTTGTTGCCCATGGCATTGGCCATAAACCACACAGCCATGAGCAGAGAGGCATATTTAATCGGAGCAAGCTGGTTTACCAGCGATAATCCGATGGGAGACAAACTGAGTTCACCAAAGGTATGCAGGGCATACATGCCCGTTAGCCATATCATGGAGACCTTTATACCAGGGGGGACATTCTTTACACCGTATGAGATCCAGAGGTATCCCATAGCCAGGAAGAATAAGCCTATGGCCATTTTAAAGGGAGAGGAAGGTTCATATTTTCCCAGCTTCAGCCACATCCAGGCAAAGAAGGGGGCGAACGCGACAACGAAAAATGAGTTAAGGGACTGGAATACGCTGGGGGGGACTTCTTTTAAGAATACCTCGCTTTTACCAGCCTGGAGCAGATAGATTGCTGTTCCAATAATCCCGATGGTTAAAATGGCCAGCAGGCCATAGACCGTATTGCGCAGGGCCTTGTCATAATCACTGCCCAGGTTCTTACTGACTTTTTTAAACAAGAATCCTAAAGCAACCAGGACAAAGCCAAAAACGATATAGAAATAGGTAGTTGGGATATGCCAATCCAACGTCCTATTGGTTTGTTCATCGGCAAAAAAGGTAAGCGAATCGCCTGCCTGTTCAAAAGCAGCCCAAAAGAATATGACGAAGAAGCAAACAATGAAGATCACCCCCACGTGTCTTTTTTGCAGGCTGGAGAGACTCTTATCAGAAAATATTATATAAGCAATGAAAATGGGGGCGGCCAGCAATATCCATGTGAGATAAGAGACCTTGCTATGAGAGTCCAGGTACAACATGCCTATGGAGGCAAGGGTGAGTGCCACCAGGCACCCTATCACAAAAAAGGGATGGATAACCTTCCCTTTCACCCCATCCGGTGTTAGGCCCAATACTTTTTTCTCTGGCGTTACAACATATTTGTTATGAAATACCTTGAGTGTGATCACGCTGAGGATCATGGCGATAAAGCCTACCAGGAAGGCCCAGCGGTAATCCGCAGGGTTGCCGGTATCACCTGCAATTCCACAGATCAGGGGTCCCAGCATACCGCCCGTATTGATGCCCATATAAAATAGGGTGTAAGCGGAATCTTTGCGGTGGTCACCTTTGGGATAAAGGTCTCCCACCATAATAGAGATATTGGGCTTAAAGAAGCCATTACCTGCAATCATTAACCCCAAACCGGTAAAGAAAAGTAGGGTAGCTAACTGAGGCGCGGAATGATAGACTGTTCCACAGCCGAATAACATCAACTCACCAGCAGCCATGACCAGGCCTCCCGAAAGAATGGACCTTTTGTTGCCCCAGTACCTGTCAGCCATAAATCCGCCCAATAGTGGGGTCAAATATATCAGGCTGAGGTAACTTCCGTAAACATTGGAAGCAAGGACCTTATCATAAAGCAGGGCGTGGGTCATAAACAGAATGAGCATAGCCCTCATTCCATAGAAATTGAATCGCTCCCACATTTCCGTGGCGAAAAGAATATAGAGTCCTTTGGGGTGACCTCCGGTGGGCTTCAGTTGGCTCATATGGCGCTCTGGGGTTGACCTTTAATGGTAAAGGCGGCAAAATACATACAAAATACGATCTTCGCGCCCATGAACATACTTTTGTTGGGTTCAGGGGGCAGGGAGCATGCCCTGGCATGGAAACTGACCCAAAGCCCGCTTTGCACCACCTTATATATTGCACCTGGAAATGCCGGCACCAGGGAACTGGGGCAGAATATTGCTTTGGAAGCCACGGATTTTCAGGGTATTAAAGCGTTCTGTCAGACCCACCCTGTAGACATGGTGGTGGTTGGGCCCGAGGAGCCATTGGTAAAAGGGGTATACGACTTTTTTCTCTCAGATGCTGCCTTGAATCATATACCCGTGATCGGGCCTTCGGCTGCCGGCGCTCAGTTAGAAGGGAGTAAGGCATTTGCAAAAGGGTTCATGCAAAGACATGGGATTCCTACGGCGGCTTACCGGGAGTTCGAATTGGCTCAACTGGAAGAGGGAAAGGCCTATCTATGGCAACAACCCCTTCCGATCGTGCTAAAAGCTGATGGGTTGGCGGCGGGCAAAGGTGTAGTCATTGCCACTACCCACGAAGAAGCCATTCAGGTATTGGAGGAAATGGTTCTTGACCAGAAGTTTGGAGATGCAGGGAAAAAGGTAGTCATCGAAGCGTTTCTGGATGGGATTGAATTATCCGTTTTCGTTTTGACCGACGGACATAACTATAAGATCCTACCGGAAGCAAAGGATTATAAACGAGTCGGTGTGGGAGATTCCGGACCAAATACGGGTGGTATGGGTGCCGTAAGTCCCGTTCCTTTTGCCGATCAGACTTTTATGGATAAGGTTGTTTCTCGTATCGTAGAGCCCACCATTAAAGGGCTTCAAGCCGAGCAGTTAACCTACAAAGGGTTTGTCTTTTTGGGCCTGATCAAGGTAAATGGAGAGCCTTATGTCATTGAATACAACTGTAGGCTGGGAGACCCGGAAACAGAAGTGGTCATGCCCAGGTTGAAAAACGATCTGGTAGAACTGTTCCTGGCCGTTAGCACGGGAAAGCTAAGCGAGGTAAGCATTGAAGTGGATCAAAGGGCAGCGGTAACTACCGTAGCGGTATCTGAAGGGTATCCAGGAGACTATCCAAAAGGTAGAGAAATCAATGGTCTGGAGGCTATGGCGACTGAGGACAATGTTTTGGTTTTTCAGGCTGGCGCCATATTTAAAGAAGGTAAAGTCCTAACCAACGGAGGCAGGGTATTGGCTGTAACCGCCTATGGGGAATCTATCCCTGCTGCGGCATCCGCGTCCAGAGCGGGTTTGGGAAAAATATTTTTTTCTGGAATATATTTTCGCCCAGATATCGGTTACGAATTCCAATAATTAATATATTTATAGGAAAGACTTCCTGGCAGTAATTTTGCATTCCGGAAGCTCACCGTCTGACCCTATGAAAAGCAGTTATACACCCTGGTTAGCCCGCCTGGAAATTAAATGATGGGGGGTAGTTGTGGAATTGGATTATTTACTTGAATTTTGCATGCAAAATTTGTGTAACATCGTAGGCTTTGAGTGGCCTACTGGAAATTACTACTTTAAAGGAATGAACCTGAAATAATAACAATGGGACTTTTTAACTTCTTTACGCAGGAGATAGCAATTGATCTGGGTACTGCCAATACCTTGATCATACATAATGATGAGGTGGTAGTGAATGAGCCCTCCATAATTGCTTTGGACCGGAATAATCCTAAAAATGTCCTGGCGGTGGGTAAGAAGGCGCTATTGATGCACGAAAAGACCCATGAAAGCATCCGGACGGTTCGCCCCCTCAAAGATGGGGTAATCGCCGACTTCAATGCGGCAGAGTTGATGATCCGGGAGCTGATTAAAATGATTTATCCCAAACGTCCTCTTTTCCCTCCTAAATGGCGTATGATGATTTGCATTCCTTCCAGTATTACGGAGGTGGAGAAAAGGGCAGTAAGAGACTCATCTGAACAGGCAGGCGCCCAGGAGGTGTACTTGATCCACGAGCCTATGGCAGCGGCCTTGGGTATTGGTATTGATGTGGAAGAGCCTGTAGGTAACATGATCATTGATATCGGAGGTGGTACCACCGGCATTACCGTTATTGCACTGGCTGGTATTGTATGCGACCAATCCATCCGTATCGCAGGTGACGAGTTCACTGCCGACATCATGGAAGCCCTCAGGCGTTACCATAGTTTACTGATTGGAGAGCGCACAGCCGAGCAGATCAAAATCCAAATAGGGGCCGCTACCAAAGACCTGGATAATCCACCGGATGATATCCCCGTTAACGGAAGGGACCTGGTGACGGGTATCCCTAAACAAATCATGGTTAGCTACCAGGAGATTGCAGAAGCATTGGACAAATCCGTATTCAAAATAGAAGAGGCCATATTGAAGGCATTGGAAATGACTCCCCCCGAACTGGCTGCGGATATTTATCGCCGCGGTTTGTATCTGACGGGTGGAGGGGCTTTATTGCGGGGTTTGGATAAACGACTGGCCAATAAAATCAAATTGCCTGTACATGTAGCGGATGATCCGCTCAAATCAGTAGTAAGAGGAACCGGTATAGCGCTAAGAAATTATCAGCGTTATCCGTTCGTCATGCGCTGATTCCTATTATAGGCTTTAAAATCCTTAAATCCGGTGCGCAATATTTTCCTGTTCATAAGGCGGTATTTCAATGTGTTATTGTTCCTTATACTGGAAATCGTCAGCCTGTCCATGTTGTTTACTTACAACAAGTACCATGAGGCATTTATGATGGGTGTAACCGGAGATATTACAGGTAAATTTTACGGTCAATATTCCCAAGTTAAAAACTACTTCCATCTCAAGGAAGAAAATGAGCGGTTGGCCCGCCAGAACCTGGCGTTAATAAAAGCGCTGCCCCAGAATTTTCAAACGACTTCCGGGGAGCAGTTGGTCCTTAAGGATTCCATACCGGTAGACTCCCTGGGTCATTTCAGAAAGTTCATCTGGAGGGGGGCCAATGTCATCAACAACACCGTCCAATTAGCTTCCAACAACTATATTACCCTGGATAAAGGTTCTACGGATAGCATCAATAAGGATATGGGCGTTATTGGCCCGGAAGGGGTAGTGGGTACCGTAGTGAACGTCAGCCCACATGTGTGCGTTGTCATGAGCCTGCTGCATAAATTCAATCAGGTGTCGGGCATGCTGGCTAAGACTAAAGACGCTGGATCCATTATCTGGGATGGTAGCGCTGTAGATATATTGACCATGAGGAATATTCCAAAGAGCGTTAAGGTGGTCAAAGGAGATACAGTGGTGACCAGCACTTATTCTGATAAATTCCCTGCCGGCATTCCCATTGGGACGATCGAATCCATTGGGAGCGATCCTGCATCCAACTTTTATGTCTTGAAGATCAGGTCCTCGACCCGTTTTGGTCGTTTACAACATGTATACGTCGTTGAAAATACGCTTCGCTCAGAACAGATAGCATTAGAATCAGAAACCAAAAAGAAATTGGGAGATAAGAGTATATCCAATGAGTGACCTGCTCAAAAATATCGGTCGGTTGATCCTTTTTATCCTGGTTCAGGTATTTGTCCTCAACCCCATCCCCCCCGTGCACGCTTTTGTCGTGCCGTATATCTATTACCTATTTATTCTATGGCTTCCCTTCGGTACCAACCGCTTTTTGCTGATGATAGCCGGCTTTACCTGCGGCATAAGCCTGGACTACTTCATGAAAACCCCGGGATTGCACGCGGCACCTTGTGTACTCATTGCCTATTTCCGGCCTTTCCTGATTAATATCCTCGTCCCCCAGCAAGGAGCGGAAATGAACTATAAAGAGCCCTCTATCAAGAGCCTGGGCCTTGCTCCATACCTGACCTATGTATTGGTATTGACGCTGATGCACCACTTCTGCCTATTCCTGTTACAGGCGTTGCAATTTGGAGGTATCGTCTATTTTATTGGGAAACTCCTGGTATCTACCGCTATTAGCTTGGTTTTGATCACTATCCTGGAATTATTCTTTCCCCGCAAACAAAAGTTTATTACCAATACATAACTTTACGTAGGCCAATTAAAATCCATTCCCTTCAACAATGTCGGTGTTTAACCAGTCGCGTCAAACGGTAGTGCGCTTCATTTTTGCGGCTATTTTCTTCGTTATCATCGCCCGGCTTTTCATGTTGCAGGTGATTTCCGGAAAGTATCAGAAGCTGGCCCAGGACAATGCTATCCTTCGTCAGGTGGTTTATCCCAACAGGGGGATCATTTTTGACCGAAAAGGTAACGCCATCCTGGATAATACCATCATGTATGACCTGGTCGTTACCCCTGGCCAGGTGAAAGGCATTGATACCGAAGCCTTGTGCAGGATATTAAAAATAGATACAGCCGAGTTCCGGTTAAGGATATTAAATGCTATTGTCAAAAATGGCCGCAGCCGCCCTTCGGCTTTCGAATCCTTGCTCTCTCCGGAGATGTATGCCCGCATATCGGAAAGCATATTCAAATTTCAACCCGCTTTCAGCCTTCAGGAAAGACCTGTACGCTCTTACCCCTACCATGCGGCGGCTGAGTTACTGGGCTATGTAGGGGAAGTGGACTCCGCATTCATACGCCGCCATGAAGGTGACGGGTATCAATCCGGGGACTATGCAGGAAGGAGCGGTCTTGAAGCCGCTTATGAGCGGGAACTCATGGGACAAAGAGGTATCAAAATCCTGGTAAAGGATAACCTGAACAGGCCCCAGGGATCCTATGCCAATGGCCAATTTGATACGGCTGCCATTGCCGGTAAAAATCTTTATACGACCATAGACATGGCTCTCCAGGAATATGGAGAAAAACTCATGGCTAATAAGGTAGGCAGCATCGTTGCCATTGACCCTCAGACAGGCGGTATTCTGGCCTTAATCAGCAGCCCTACATTTGATCCCAATTACCTGACTGGCCCTGACCGCAACAAGCATTATGCGGAATTGCAAAGGGATCCGGCCTTACCCATGTACAACAGAACAGTCCTGGCCCTGTATCCCCCGGGATCCACCTTCAAACCTTTGGATGCGATGGTTGCCCTGGATCAAGCCGATATTAATACCTCATTCGGCGTGTATTGTGCAGGATGGTATAATGACTGCGGCATTCCCAAACGGTGTGCGGAACATTGGGTCGGTCACTCCGGTGACATGACTACCGCCATTACCTGGTCTTGTAACAGCTACTTCTTTACCATTTTCAGGAAAATCATCGACAGGCATCCAGGCGACGTAGAAGGTGGTTTGATGGAATGGAAAGCCTACATGAACGCATTTGGATTGGGCCATAAACTCGGCATTGACCTGCCTGGCGAAAAAGAAGGTTATATACCCGATACCGCCCATTTCAATAAGGTCTTTGGCCGTAAACGCTGGAACTCCTGCACGCTGGTGTCCATGGGGATAGGTCAGGGAGAAATCACAGAAACGCCCTTACAGATTGCCAACTCCATGTGCCTGATCGGAAATAAGGGATATTATTATACTCCTCATATTGTGGACAGTATAGCAGGGGACGACACCACCCTGAGGAAATTTAAAACCCGTCACGAAACCACCCATATTCCAGCCGATATCTTTGAGCACGTAATCGATGGCATGGAAGGAGTGGTGAATCAAGGAACCGGACAAAACGCTAAGGTTCCTGGAATTGCCATTTGTGGTAAGACGGGGACTGCCCAGAACTCCTATAAGGGAATAGTTCAGAAGGACCATGCCCTGTTTTCAGCCTTTGCACCCAAGGATAATCCAAAAATTGCCATCGTGGTAATTTGTGAAAATGCAGGCTGGGGAGGCAATTCTGCCGCTCCAATTGCCGGATTGATGATAGAAAAATACCTGCACGACTCCATCAGTGATGACCGCAAAGCTTTGGAGCAAAGGATGATGAACTTAAACCTTATCCCGGACAGGATATACCTGGCCCGGGATTCCATTGCCAAGGCCCGGGCTCTAGCCGCTGCTGAAAAAAAGAAAATGGATGCGGAAGAAGATCAGGCGGGATCTCCCGATGACCAGGAAGGACAATTGGCTCCCAAACCGGCGCCTGGGGCAACGGCGCCTAAAGCAACACCCGGGGCTGCGACGCCTGCGGCCACAATACCCGGTACCAAGGTTCACGGAGCTATGACGCCTGCGGCCACAACACCCGGTACCAAGGTTCCCGGAGCTGTGACGCCGGGGACCACAAAGCCTGATACAAAGGTTCCCGGGGCTGCGACGCCTGCGGCCACAACACCAGGTACCAAGGTTCCCGGGGCTGTGACGCCGGGGACCACAAAGCCTGATACCAAGGTTCCCGGAGCTGTGACGCACCCCAAAAAACCTACCTCGGGTGATAGCAGCAACAAAAAGAAAGACACCAGCTCAGCGCCCCTGCAAAATCAGGCCATACTTAACAGTAGTGAACAGAAAAAAAATAAGCCTCGCCCCATTGTATGAATAATTCCAAAAACCCTTCCATTGCCAAAGGGGTAGACGCCCTGTCCATTTGGTTGTTTTACCTGATCGCGTTGATCGGAATACTATCCATTTTTGCAGTGGAATACAGGGAGGGAGACAATATAGTCCAAAGCATATTGGGGATTAAGAAGGAATATTCAAAACAACTCTTTTATTTAGGTATATATAGTATTCTGGGCGTAGTGATCTTACTGACCGACTCAAAGATATTTACTACCATGGCCAACCTCTTATATGCCTTGGGGATTGTTTTGTTGTTGGCCACGTTTGTTCCTGGTTTAGGTAAAGAAGTGAATGGATCCCATTCCTGGATCAGTTTGGGTGGAGGATTCAATTTGCAGCCTGCTGAATTTTGTAAAATATTTACCCTTCTGGCCCTGGCCAAGTTTATATCCAGGCCGGAAACCAATTTCACCCAACCCAAATCACATTTGATTGCGGGGAGTATTGTGGTCTTGCCGGCTCTTATTACCATCATGCAAAATGAAACTGGGCTGGCCCTTGTCTATTTTTGTTTATTTATTCCGATGTACAGAGAAGGACTCCCTCCTTCCATTTTGATCATAGGCTTTGCACTGGGTGTTCTAGCCGTTATGACCCTACTCCTGGATAAATATATACTGCTGGCAGTACTGACGGCTATTGCGGTTGTTGCCATCATCTTATTAAGGCGTCAGTTCAAGCGCAACAGGAACTTGTTATCCATGATCATTCTGTCCTGGTTATTGGCTTCCGGTATATCTGTCTTCGCTGTACCTTATGTATTTGATAACGTTCTTCAGGAATATCAGGCCAGGCGTATTTACGCGCTGGTAGGAAAGGATTATGTGCGCCATCATGGGTTAAAAGCGGAGGTGCAAACGCTGTCGGAGGAAGACGTTAAACATAGGAAGGCAAAAGCTCAGAGCACGGACTATAACGTCAAACAGTCTAAAATTGCCATTGGCTCCGGAGGTCTGTTTGGGAAAGGATACCTGAAGGGGACCCAAACCCGCTACGATTTTGTGCCCGAACAAAGTACGGACTTTATTTTTTGTACGATAGGGGAGGACTTTGGTTTTGCAGGTTGCATCGTATTATTAGGGCTATATTTTTTGCTATTGTATCATATTGTAACCATAGCTGAACGACAACGATCCGCCTTTTCCAGGGTATATGCCTATGGAGTAGCCAGCATCATATTCTTCCACATGGCTGTCAATATTTGCATGACCATAGGATTGGCTCCTGTCATTGGGATTACGCTGCCTTTAATGAGCTATGGGGGGTCCTCCCTGCTGACATTTACTATTTTAATCTTTATCATGATACGCTTGGATGCAGACAGGCACATGATCCTGAGGTAGTGTGATTTGGGTCTCAGGTGCTACCTTTGTGGCCTATGAAGGTCATCCCACTTATTGAAGGCTCTTTTACCGTAGATCACTCCAAACGCTTTGTTCCATTTAATCTGGAAGCTGACGATTTGCAGTCCCGGTCAAAGGGGTCCATCTTAGTAGAAATCCAACCGTTTGTGGTCATAACGGATGATGACATCATCTTATTGGACACTGGGTTAGGGTACCGTTTACCGGATGGAACCTTGCAGATCCATAAGAATTTGACAGACGCAGGCATCAATCCTATGGATGTGACAAAAGTCATGATGAGCCACCTCCATAAGGATCATGCCGGGGGAATAGCATCAAAAGATCCCCATAGCGGCAACTACCACCTGAACTTTCCCGGAGCTACTTATTATGTACAAGGCAGGGAATTGGATTATGCCTTCGATAAAGGGCTCTATTCCTATATCCCTGAGGAACTAGACCCATTGAAGGGCACGGACCGGGTAGTCATCCTTTCCGAAGACCAGGGCCAAATAGGGCGCCATATTCAATATCAGGTTACCGGTGGTCATACCCCTTTTCATCAGGTATTCTGGATAAGAATAGGTGGGGAAACCGTATTTTTTGGTGGGGATGATGCGCCACAGCTTGGCCAGATGAAAAATCGATTCGTCGCCAAGTACGATTATGACGGGAAGAAGTGTATGGAGCTTCGTAGACAATGGTGGGAGGAAGGAACTAATAACCATTGGACCATGTTGTTTTACCACGACGTCAAGTCTCCGTTTATTTCTTTATAACAGCACTACGAACTAACGTTAGCTCGCCTGCTTGGATCTTGCGCCCACAAACAGTTATACTAGAAGTGTAAAAAAGACAAAAAAATAGGCCAACCCTAGAAAGAGTCGGCCGTTGCTAACCTATGAAAAACACCTATATGCAAATGTATGGAAAAAAATATTTAGTTTCCAAAAATTGCTAATGGAATTAACCAGTGATTTTACGGACTTTCTGTTCCAGAAATAGACTCAATAAGTGTATTTGTAAGCCTTTAGCGACGCACCTTTTGAAAAGTGAAATGAGTGAACATAAATTCACCCGTTTTTTACCAAAATTGACTTTGGTGTACCTATAAAAAAACCCAGGCTTACGCTGGGTGCTCTTAATGTCTTTTATGTTACTTAATAGCCTTTATGCTGCATGGGCATACGGGCGGCCGGACCTAGTCTGTTATGGTTCATCTGTTTGATGAGCATTTGTGTGAAGTCCTTCTCAGATTCGAAAAAATACCTGGTACGGTTTCTTCCCAGTATGCTGTTGAATTGGTCCTGGTATCTTTTCTTGACCGCTAATACGGCCTCCTCTCTTGCGATTTCATCCGTTTTATTATCCCTCCTTGCTGCAATAAGGTCCTTCTGATATTGATCATACATGGGCCAGAAAGCCGCTTTTTCTG
Source organism: Beijerinckiaceae bacterium (assembly GCA_903970475.1). GTDB lineage: Bacteria > Bacteroidota > Bacteroidia > Chitinophagales > Chitinophagaceae > Dinghuibacter. The sequence continues at coordinate 40,810 of CAJCIQ010000104.1, read as the reverse complement.
CTGGGCTTAAGTTTAACCTTTGAGAAATGAATACCACTTTGATCTCCCTTAGCGTCTCGATATTGGCGTTCTGTAAGACTGGATCAGGTTCCGGCTGTTGTGTAACCTGGGCTACACAAGGTACAGACGCTGTTAATAATAATATAAGAAGAAGTTTCTTCATTGGGGGACTCCTGTTATAGTAGTGGTATAGATTTAATCAAACTTGGTACTTTTAGTTCAAGGTGAGTTATTGGGAAGGAGACTGGTCACCGGGGGGAAGACTAAGGCCCATGGCCTCTGCTGCTTTACCTCCGTCGGGGTAATCTTCCAGGTTGACTTGTTGGAGGTCAATATCGCTGGCCATCAGATCGGCTTCACTTACGTCACTATTGTTTTTCAGGTATTCCTCAATGGCTTGATCTGAAACACCGGATAAAGCGGTACTAATCTGAGCGGTTGTTTTTAGATTAGATCCCAACCAAGGACCATTATGACTGTCGTAAATATGATAACCCCAAACAGCGCTCATCAATATGGTTCCTAACGTAACGGCTGCAGCAAGCATAGAGCGGACGGTTGTCCTTCTGGAAGTCTGTAGCGAGATTACCGGAGCCAGTACTTTTTCTTCCGCTAACTTTTCTTCCTGTTCAACACAGGCCATGGGAGAAAGGGATTCAAAGTAACCTTCCGGGATGGCGCCAGGATACTGTCTGGACATAGAAGCCAGCAAGGGAGAAAGGTTGTGGATTTCTTCGGCCCAGGTTTGATCGCCCTTAAATCTTTCTGCGTCTGCTTTCACAAACGCCAACATCTTGCCGGACAACTGGTCAAAATATCCCTCTGGAGTCCTGAAGGTTGTTTTTTCCTTTAATCCCAGGAGGAAGGCAGGTAAATCGGCTTCGGATTCTTCGGTTATATTTTCGGCATTCAATACATGAGCCAGCATTTTTTCAGCCAACCCATCGAAATAGCCTGAGGGGATGTCAAAGGGCGTTTCCTTGTGGGCAGGGAGCAATGAAGAAGAGGCTTCTTCCAACCTTCCTTCCGAGTTGCGGATACTATCCAGCATTTGCTCAGGGAATTGTTGAAAGTAACCGGAAGGAATCGCATAAGGCAGCCCGACAGGTAACCCTGCTACTACCCTAGAGATCGCCTCCAGCTCTTTTCCTATTTCTACATTACGTGCCATATATCCAAATAACCAACTTAAGACCTATTCACATTAGAAAAGTTTAATGGTTTAGCATAAACTCCTCTATTTTTTTTACAGCATGATGATAACTCGCTTTTAATGCGCCTTCGGAGGTTTCCAATACCCGGCTCATCTCCTCATAAGGCATTTCATCATAATACCTTAGGTTAAAAACTATGCGCTGCTTGTCGGGTAATGATTGAATGGCCAATTGTAACTTCCATTCCAGTTTTCCAGCATCAAAATACCGGTCTGCTTTTAGCTTATTACTTAACCCTGTTTCAACGTCACTCAAGGAGACACTGGCTTTCTTTTTCTGTTGATCCAGAAAAGTCAGGCTTTCGTTGGTGGCGATCCTATAAAGCCAGGTATATAGCTGACTGTCTTCCCGGAAGTTATCAAGGCTTTTCCACACCTTAATGGAGACGTTCTGCAAAACATCATTGGCATCGTCGTGGTCAACTACTATCCGGCGTATATGCCAGTACAATTTTTCCTGATACTTGCGGATAATCTGCGTAAAAGCAGATTCTTTGCTAGCAGGGGATTTAAATTGTAGCAATAACTCTCTGTCATCGGCGATGGTAGCCATGCATGTGGTTTAATCCTTGCCAATATATCCAATATCTCCTAAATCTCCGAGTCCTTTAGATAGATTGGCGGTGTACAAGTTTAATTGGACCCTGTAAGGGATTGGTTAATGCTTTTTCCTGATCAAAGCTTTTTCGGCTGCGGCCAAAATATTGGGCGTATCCAGCCCATATTTTACCAAAAGATCCTCTGGCTTTCCACTTTCCCCAAAAGTGTCATTTGTGCCCACATATTCTATTGGAATAGGGAAATGACGGGCTGCCACCTGGGCAACACTATCCCCCAGGCCTCCTATAATATTATGTTCTTCGGCAGTAACGGCACAACCTGTCTTTTGGATGGATTTCAGAATGCCTTCAACATCCAGCGGTTTGATGGTATGGATGTTTACCACTTCCACACTTACCCCCTTTTCTTCCAATATTCTACCGGCTTCAATGGCTTTCCATACCATATGTCCGCAGGCGAATATGGAAATGTCTTTGCCTTCGGAGAGGAATTGCGCTTTACCGATCTCAAAGGGTTGATTCTCAGGTGTAAAATTGGGCCATTTGGGGCGGCCAAAGCGAAGATAAACCGGACCTTCATACTCAGATATGGCTATAGTGGCTGCTTTGGTCTGGTTAAAGTCGCAGGGAACGATGACGGTCATGCCGGGCAACATTTTCATCAGACCAATGTCCTCCAGGATCTGGTGGGTTGCACCGTCTTCCCCTAAGGTTAAACCGGCATGGGAAGCACAAATTTTTACGTTTTTCCCTGAATAAGCCACCGATTGACGGATTTGATCGTAAACCCTGCCTGTACTAAAATTGGCAAAGGTGGTCGTGTAGGGGATTTTACCTCCAATGGTCAGGCCCGCAGCAATACCTATCATGTTGGCTTCCGCGATGCCGACCTGAACAAAGCGTTCAGGGAACTCCTTTATGAAAGCCTGTAATTTCATGGATCCCAATAAGTCAGCAGTAAGGGCTACTACATTGGGGTTTTTACGGCCTGCTTCAAGTATGCCTTCTCCGAAACCCCCACGGGTTTCTTTTTCGTTGAGTACAACTATATCCTTTAACATGAATCTTAATTATTTAGCAATTAGCGGGGCAAACCTAAGGCAATCAGGTGACATTGGCCTTAGTTGAGTTGGAAATTCTGGCTGGTATGCAGGGTTTTGTCGTCCCGTAAGCGAAGTTCCCATTCCCAGGCGGTTCGCATCATATCGTCCAGGTTATATTTGATGTTCCAGCCCAGCTCCTTAATTGCTTTATCGTTGTTGGCATAAATATCAACAACATCACCTGGCCTGCGGGGGCCTATGGAATAGTTAAGTTTAACGCCGCTGACGGCCTCAAATGCTTTAATGGCTTCCAAAACGGTTACCCCATTACCGGTGCCCAGGTTAAACACGTCTACATTAGACTTCAGTTTACCATCCAGCATGTAATTAACGGCCAGGGTATGGGCATGGGCGATATCGGAAACATGGATATAATCCCGCACACAGCTACCATCCCTGGTGGGATAGTCGTCTCCGTAAACCTGCATAGTAGGAAGCTTCCCAATAGCCGTTTGCGTAATGGCCGGAACCAGGTTGGCTGGTCTTCCCAGCGGCACTTCCCCAATGGCTATGGATGGATGTGCACCCACAGGATTAAAGTAACGAAGTAAGATGGATTTGAGTGAACCTGTATGTGCGAAATCGTTTATGATGCGTTCTCCCATTTGTTTGGTGGCACCGTAAGGCGATTCTGCCGGTTGTTGTGGCGTTAATTCCGTAACGGGTATGTGATCTGGATTTCCGTAGACCGTGCAGGAGGAGGAAAAAACAAAGTGAGGTATATTAAACTCCTTGGTGCATTTAAGGAGATTCACCAAAGATTGAAGGTTGTTTTCAAAGTACATTAAGGGCTCCGATACGGATTCCCCTACTGCCTTATAAGCGGCGAAATGGATGATGGCTGCAACATCTCTGTTTTCCTGGAAAACAGCCACGGTATCATCGTAGCTGCAAAGGTCTACCTTGTAATTTTTTACTTTTTTAGCGGTTATCTTTTCCACGCCAGCCAGTAATTGGGGAGTAGACCTGGAATTATTATCGATTGAAATTACCTCATAACCGTTTTCTAATAAGTCTACGATTGTATGGGCGCCGATATAACCGCATCCGCCGGTAACAAGAATTTTTTGCATAGCCAGGTAAAGTTATTTTATTTTTCAATCAGCCGCATGAGGTATTGACCATAACCGCTCTTTAATAAGGGTTGGGCAATACGAATGAGCTGTTCGGTTTGGATGAAGCCTTTTCTCCAGGCTATTTCCTCTATACAGGCAATTTTAATCCCTTGCCTTTGCTCAATGACCTGAACAAATTGAGAAGCTTGCATGAGGGAATCGAAGGTTCCTGTATCCAGCCAGGCCGTTCCCCTATCTAAAATGGAGACTTTCAGTTTCCCCGCTTCCAGGTAAACTTTATTGACATCGGTAATTTCATACTCTCCCCTGGCAGAAGGTTTCAGGTCCTTCGCTATTTGTACGACCTCGTTGTCGTAGAAATAAAGCCCAGGAACAGCATAATTGCTTTTGGGACTTTTAGGCTTTTCTTCAATGGATACGGCCTTCATATGCTCATCGAAGGAAACCACTCCGTAACGTTCGGGGTCACTGACGTGATATGCATAGACGATACCGCCGACCGGGTCTGTATTCTTAGATAAAAGGTTGCCTAATCCTGCCCCATAGAAAATATTATCCCCCAGAACCAGCGCCACACTGTCTTTGCCAATGAAAGATGCTCCTATGACAAAAGCTTGTGCTAATCCATTAGGCACCGCTTGTTCCTCATATGAAAAGGATAATCCGAGTTGGCTCCCATCCCCTAATAGTCTCTTGAACATGGGTAGATCGTGAGGAGTAGAAATGATCAGGATTTCCTTTATGCCTGCCATCATGAGCGTGGATAATGGATAATAGATCATGGGCTTATCATAGATAGGCATGATCTGCTTGCTAATGGCATAGGTGATTGGATGCAGTCTTGTGCCTGATCCTCCTGCTAATATAATCCCCTTCATATCGTGTTCCTATTTGGGGTGGCAATATAACTAAAAAAACAGCCGGAGGATCATATAGATTCCTGAGGCCAGGAGCGCGCTGACGGGAATGGTGAGTATCCAGGCCCAGAGGATATTGACGGTGACTCCCCAGCGCACAGCGCTCAATCGTTTTGTCGCACCCACACCCATGATGGCGCCTGCGATGGTATGTGTAGTTGATACGGGTATGCCCAGTTGTTCCGTGAGGATTAGGGTGGCTGCACCCGCGGTTTCAGCCGCAACCCCTTCCAGTGGCGTTACTTTGGTTATCCTGGTACCCATTGTTTTTACAATCTTCCAACCGCCGCTCATCGTGCCTAACGCTATGGCCGAGTAACATACAATCGGCACCCAGGTGGGCATGTCGGCTATATTAAACTTTACGCCTTTCTGATAGGCCAAGGCAACAGCGATCAAGCCCATGACTTTCTGCGCATCGTTACCTCCATGCCCTAAACTGAAGGCAGCAGATGAACATAACTGAAGGCGCCTGAACCAACGGTCAGCCTTATAAGGATTGGTCTTCCTTGAAGTCCAGACGATAATCAGCGTGATCAGGAAGGCCAGGGTCATACCTATGATGGGAGAAAGGAAGATGAAAGAGACGGTTTTGATCAGGTTGGCCATAATGACCACTTTCCAGGAGCCTACTTTTGCCAAGGCCGCTCCGATGAATCCTCCTATCAAGGTATGGGAGGAGCTGGAAGGAATCCCATACCACCAGGTGAACAGGTTCCATATAATGGCCGCAATAATACCTGCAAGAATAACATGCAGGTCTATATATTGTTCGTATATGGTTTTGGCTATGGTATTAGCCACCTTATGTTCCCGGAATATGAAGAATGCGATAAAGTTGAACAAGGCCGCCCATAGTACCGCTTGGAAGGGGGTCAACACCTTGGTGGAAACTATGGTCGCAATAGAGTTGGCTGCATCGTGGAAACCGTTGATATAATCAAATATAACGGCCAGTACAATAATGATGATCAATAAGGTCATTGCCTGTCTATGCGTATTTGACGATGATGGATTCAATCACATTAGCCACATCTTCACACTTGTCGGTTGCCAGTTCCAATACCTGGAAGATATCTCTTTTTTTAATGACTTCTTTGGCGTCATTCTCTGTGGCAAATAAGCGCTGAATGCTGGTATCGTATACATCGTCCGCCTGGTTTTCCAGGCTGTTGATACGGACTAAAGCATCGGTGATTTTGCGGAGGTTCTTCATGTTGCGTAGTTCCAGAACGGCATTTTTTAGCTCTCCACACCCTTGTTCAATAAGGCCGGCCAGCTTCTTAATACCTGGATCACTGGGATCTACCCTATAGAAATTGATCTTTTTGGCGGAGCCATATATATTATCCGCTACATCGTCCAGGGCCGTCGCCAGGTAGTGGATGTCTTCCCTGTCAAAGGGCGTAATGAAATTTCTTCCTAGTTCGGTAAAGATCCTGTGGGTGAACTCATCATTGACGTGTTCCATGTCTTCCAGGTCGCGGATCATACTATCCCTGACATCAAAATCGGGCTCATTGACTACACTCACCAGCTTTTCCCCCATCTTTTGCACATTGTGCGCCACTTCCTCAAACAGATTATAGAAAACCTTGTCCTTAGGCATGAATATTTTTGCAAAAGAGTTCAACCCCATACCGTGCAAATTTTGCGCAAAAATAGCTTTTATTGGGAGGCCCCCTCCAGATTCTTTTACAATTATTTAATTCTGTGTTCAAACTGAGGTAATAAATGTTCAATTTATTTGTATATATCTCCTTCCAACCGGTTTTCTCCGGGTTATTAATCCGATATCCACCACCATTGATGATGATTATAACAATCGTTCATAGTTTTCCTTAAGCAAGTATCCTCATGCCCGCACCGTATTCTTACGGAGCGGTATGTCTACAGCTCCCGAAAGCCTGGTTGCGGTCCTTTTAACAGGCTGAAATGCGGCTATGGTGTGCCGTAAGGGGGGCTGTGGTATATTAAGAAAAATTAATGTACCCTGGGAGGGAAATTCATAAAATATATGGCAGATTTTGAGGAAGAGAGGCAATAGAAGGTGGTGAATGGGAATTTGCATAAAAAAGCTAAAAAAAGCAGATAACCCGGGGAAATTAGCATTTCGTTTTATTTAGGTTCTCTAACTTTGCCCCTGAACCCGATTTTTTTGTGTTATAACAATAACATCATGTTCTCTTAAGAATGCCTTTATATTTTGAGGGCAGTTTTGTACCGCAGAACTCAGATACAGCGTACTTTACCATCCTCAAATAATAATAAACGACTCATACGTTAGATTTTCTCATGTCTCACGAGCTCCGTTTCTACGGGGCTCTTTTTTTTGTGCAAATTTTTTCTGGCGCCGAGCCTTCGCGCCTTTACGGTGTGGAATTAATTATGCATGCCGAGGCTTTTTTTCAGTGAAATAATTGCCGGGACTTAGCGGGGATGGAGAGAATAAAAAGGGTGGTGTCTGTTTTAAGATGGTTTTTTCCACATTTTAAAACAGGCACCACCCTTTTTAGCCAAGGCTCATTTTAGTCAGGACCCATTTTAGGTAGCGCCCCTTTTTTAATTGAACGTTCATTTAAAATTGTGCCAAACTTGCGTTCTGATACTAAATTAAAGTTTACCTCATCTAAACTTAATCTTTCCTTAAAGCTGCTTTTTTGACTTGGTAGGTTTAGTCCATTAACTTTATCTCCCCATCCGTCCTTCATAGGAAAAGTTCCCTTCTTTCTCCTTAATGCCCAGCTATTTACCTATTCCAAGTATGTGTTAATGATTATTTAAAGTTTACCTAACCTAAACTTAAAGTTTAGTTTAACTATCCATTTTACTTTCGCGGCGTAAAGTTCCTACTGTCATAAACTACATTTATTATGAGAAAAATTGCATGTTCGACAGCCTTGATGCTCTTCTCGCTGTTGGTACCTTTTTTATTAAGAGCACAAACCTTGGTCGAGGGCAAGGTACTCTCCGCTTTGGACGGAAAGCCCCTCCCTGGCATTGCCGTCTTGATTAAGGGAAAAGCCAAAGGAGTGAATACGGATGATAATGGGGTCTTCCACATCCATGCTGAGAATGGCACTACCTTGGTATTCTCTGGGGTAGGCTTCATAAGCCAAGAAGTAAAGACCGCTGGCGCCGATTTGCTGGTTATAAAGCTGGAAACCAACTCCAGGGTACTGAATGAGGTAGTGGTAACGGCTACTGGTATTAAAAAAGAAACCAGGACCCTGGGTTATGCCCTGCAAACAGTGGATGCCGCTCAATTCACCAAAGCCAGGGAACCAGATCCCCTTAACTCCCTGAAAGGAGTTGCCGCTGGCCTGGAAGTAAACATTACGCCTGAAATCGGCCACTCTCCTGTGGTGATCATGCGTGGTGAGAATGCTTCCATTGACCGTCCCCTGTTTGTGGTTGATGGGGTTCCTTTGAGTTCTGATACGTACAATATCAACCCTGACGACATCGAGTCCTTTACCATCCTGAAAGGACCTAACGCCGCTGCGTTGTACGGGTTCCAGGGTAAGAACGGTGCCATCATCATCAACACCAAAAAAGGCTCTAAGGACAAAAGGGGTTGGAATGTTACCTTTAACAGTAGTGCCCAGATCAATAAGGGTTTCATTGCCCTGCCTAAGTACCAGGATGAATATGGTCCTGGAGACAATGGTAAATACGCCTTCGGTGGTGGTGGATCCAGCCCCGAGTCCTATTTTGGTAATGGTGCAGTAGGGGTTGGTATCAATGACTATGATTACGATATCTGGGGGCCCAAGTTCGGTACAGGCCAAATGTTGCCTCAGTATGATGGTGCTTACAATCCAGGTACGAACTATACGACGACTTTTGCTGACGGTAGCACCTATACCGGTCACGTTCAACCCACTCCCTGGATTGCCCGGGGTAAGGACAACCTGAAGAACTTCCTCCAGGCCGGACAACTTTATTCCAATAGCTTATCGCTGAGTTCTTCTTCGGAAAAGACCGATTTCCGTATGTCCGTGGGCAATACCTATAACAAAGGGATCGTGCCTAATACGCAATTAAGTAATTCCAATTTCACCTTGAGTCTGACACATAGGGTGTCCAAGAATTTTACGGTAAGTGGTTATATCAACTACAGCCGTCAATCTACGCCTAACGTACCTGACGTGGATTATGGTCCTAACAGCATTATCTATAACATCATTATCTGGGGTGGTGCTGACTGGTCTATCAACTCCATGAAGAACTATTGGCAGCCTGGTAAAGTGGGTATTCAACAGAATTACGAAGAATACTACCGCTATAACAATCCCTGGTTCATGTCTGAACAATGGTTGAGGGGACACTACCAGAACAACGAATATGGTTATATATCCCTGAATTATAAACTGAGCCCCAGCATTGACTTCCAGTTCAGGCCTAGCTTGACTGCCTACGACATGACCAACACGGAGAAGATGCCTTATTCCGCTGGTGCTTATGGAAGACCCTTGCGTCAAGGGGATTATAGGCAAGACAATCGCTCTTTGATTGATACCTACGAAGATTTCCAGGCTCGTTACCATAAAAATGACCTGCTTGGCTTCCTGAACCTGGTAGCCTTGGCCGGTGGTACTGCCCGTGAGTTCAACTTCATGTCCAATTTCGAATCCACCAACTACCTGAGCGTACCTGGTGTTTATGCTTTCTCGAACTCCCTCAATCCAGTTCAGGGAACCAGTTTCAACTCCAAAATGCTGGTGTTGAGCGCATATTACTCTGTGGACCTGGGTTATAAGGATTATGTAACGGCCAATATCACTGGTCGTGTGGATAAGTCTTCTGCATTGCCCGCTAATACGAACACTTACTACTATCCCTCCTTCAACCTGGCAACCGTTGTGTCCGATTATGTGAAACTTCCTACGGTGATCTCCTTCCTGAAATTGAAGGGGTCCTATGCCGAAAGTAAGGATGGTGGTACCTCTCCGCTGTTCACCCCCAATCTGGCCAGCGTCCCCGCTGCTAACGGTTATGGATATGTATGGCAATCTGCTTATGGTGGCCCCAATAATTACCAGTTTGCATCTACCTACACGCTGCAACCTACTTATGGCAGCCAGAGCAGTGCCCAGTATACTGACCAGGTGGTTAGTCCCACCATCTATACCTCTGACCGTAAGGCAACGGAATTCGGTGGTGATATCCGCTTCGTAAACAACCGCATTGGATTGGATGTTACCCATTTCCATTACAAGAATACAGGTATCGTTGATCAGCAGTATTCTTCAGCTACTGGGTACTCCTCTCTTGAAACTAACGGTAACGTTTATACCAACAATGGTTGGGAAGCGGTGCTGACTGGCAAACCTTTTACCAATCCTCACGGATTTAGCTGGACCATTGCGGCCAACTTCTCTACCTACAAAAAAGTATGGGTGAACTACTCAAGCCCCAGCCCCTGGGAAAAGAATGGAAGTCGTGTGGACGTGGTATACGGAAACGGTTTCGTAAGGACCCCAAGTGGTCAAATGGTCATAGATCCTACCTCCGGTGTGTATGACCGTTATTCTGATCTGGGTTCTTCTGCTCAAAAGATTTACGGGCACTCCGATCCCAACTGGCAATGGGGTCTGATAAACACGTTCAGCTACAAGAATTTCTCCCTGCACTTCCAGTTTGATGGACTTGTGGGTGGTGTAATTGAAGATTATGTGCGTCTGAAAACTTTACAAGCCGGACGCCATATTGAGGCTGCTTCCGGTGCCATTGGTGTAGCACGTCCTTCCGACCAGGCCAACATACCTGCTTATACCGGCGAAGGTGTGAACCTGACAGGCGGAGCCATCAGCCTGGACCAGAATGGGAACATTACCAATTTCAGCGCTTTGAAGCAAGCTACCAATACTACCAAGAGCCTGGTGCAGCCCTTTGTGTACAACGCAGCTTCTATCCCTGACCTGAACATGATCTCCAAGACTTACGTGAAACTGAGGGAAGTGACCTTTACTTATAATCTGCCTTCCTTTATCTGGACGAAGATCAACAAAATTCAGGGCGCCAGTATTTCTCTGGTGGGCAGGAACCTGTTGTACTTCTTCCCCAACAAGTACAAGGACCTGGACGTAGACCAATATACCCAGGACAGCGGTTCTGGTCTTCAAACGCCAACAACCCGCAGCTTTGGAGCCAACCTGACTGTCAACTTCTAATTTAACCGAAAGCAAAAGCTCGAAAAGTTATGAAACAAGCAAAATATATGATGACTTTGGCGATGGGTGCCATGCTGGCGGTCTCCTGTAATAAGAGGATCGAAAGCTTGGAAACCAACCCCAATGCAGCTACCAGCGTACCTCCCCAGCTGATCCTGGGAACTGTGTTGGCCGATTTGGCCGGTCAGGGCGATCAGGGATCCCTGGGTGGAGACGGAGCCTGGGGCCAGGTTCAGCAATGGAACCAGTACGATTGCCAGAACTATAACTATTACGGTAACAATATCTATTCCTGGACTTCAGGTAGCAGTTCTTTTGATCCCTATCTGGTGATGAAGAACGTTTACCAAATGGAAACAGAGAACCTTTCAAGAGGTGCCAATGCGGTTAACCCTTACGAGGCTGTTGGTCGTTTCATAGATGCGTTTTATTATTACAACCTTACTTCCATGTATGGGGATGTGCCTCAAACGGAAGCGCTACAGTCTACTTCCCAGCCCACTCCGACCTACACTTCCCAGGAACAGGTCTTCCTATATGTGTTGAATCAACTGGATACAGCCAACACACACCTGGCTCAATTGATCGCTGCCAATGACAACTCCCTGTCTACTTCTCAGGACAATTTATACGCAGGAGATTTGACCAAATGGCAAAAAGCCGTTAATTCCTTCAAGTTGAGGGTACTGGTTGCGTTGAGCAATAAAGCAACGGACGCTACCCTGGGGGTACCTGCCCAGTTTGCCAATATCTTCAACAACCCCGGCAAATATCCCATCTTTACCTCTCAGGCAGATGATATGGAATTCGTATTCAACCCCGGAGGTACTAATTCATACAATACCTATCCGTTTAACCCTTCGAACTTCGGTTCTATAGCCGGACGTTACAACATGGCCGCTACCTACGTGAGTGCCCTCACCAACATCAGTGACCCCCGTGTATTCGTGACTTGCGAACCGGCCTGGGGCATTGTACCTAAAACGGAAACCCAGCCTGCTCAGTTCAAATACTTTATAGGCGCGAGCACTGGAGAAGCATTAGGTGATATGTATGCAAATGCTTCTGCCGGATTGTACAGCTTCATTAACCGTAACAGGTATTATTCCAACTTTACCGGAGAGCCTCAGGTGATTGTTGGTTATAAGGAAATGTTGTTCAACATCGCGGAAGCCATAGAGCGTGGATGGATTACAGGAAATGCAGAGACTGTCTACAAGAAAGGTATCAATGAAACCATGAACTTCTATGGTATCGATACTACCAAGACTGGGTTCACTGCTTACTTCCTGCCTCCTGGAGCCAACTCTGTTACCCAGGTTGCACCGTATCCCGTTAGCTTCAATTTCACGAGCTGGTACAACCAGGCTGGGGTGAAACTGTCATCCAACACCACTACTGCCATCAACCAGATCGTTCTCCAGAAGTATATTGCCTGCTTTGAGAACTCCGGCTTCGAGGGTTACTACAACTGGAGGAGAACGGGCGTTCCTGCCTTCCAGGGTGGTTCTGGTGTTGGAAATAATGGTGTGATCCCTATCCGCTGGGCTTATCCGCTCGTGGAAGAAACAGCCAATGCAGCCAACTGGCAAAAAGCGCTTTCCAATCAAGGGTACAGCGCTGATGACCTCAACCAAACTATGTGGCTCCTCAAATAAGGAGTGCTGATAACTGAGTTTTTCTCTTAACAAGTATTGATTAAAGTGAAAAGGCGAAACCATTCTTGGTTTCGCCTTCCTTCTTGCGCCTATCTTGGTTGGATTATACATTTGAAAGTGTTTTTTTCCACACTTTCAAATGTATAATCCAACCTTTTTATGTCAGCCCTTTGCTATGTATGTGGCACATAACGTTGACGCGTAATCAAATCTTGCTAAGGTCTATTAATGTGGAGGAGGCATATCCAATTTGAATATGTTTTTTTCACATATTCAAATTGGATTTGCCCCCTCTCCGTAACATGAAGCAAAGTAGGCGCTACCCCTTCGCGGTGTCGAGGGTGAAACCGAAAGTGCTCCCTACCTCGGGTTTACTGCGCACGTGGATAACTTGACCGTGGGCTTCGATGATGTGTTTGCAGATGGCCAGCCCTAATCCACTTCCGCCTTGCTTTCGACTGCGCGCTGCGTCTGTTCGGTAGAAGCGTTCAAAAATGCGGTTCAGGTGTTCTTCGGCTATGCCGAAACCGTCATCGGAGATCTCCACCAGGGCATGTTTGCCGTCTGTAGCGTAAATGCTGGCGATGATGGAACCAGAAGGTTTACCGTACTTGATGCCGTTATCAACCAGGTTGATCAGGACCTGGCGGATCTTTTCCTTATCGGCTAGTACGTATAAGGGTGTTTCGCAACCCTTTTTGATGGAAGCCTTGATATGCTTGTCGCTGGCTTTCAAGGAGAGGGAATCATATACTTCGCGGATGAGTTCCTGGATGGCAAAAGCTTCTTTGTTTAGCTCCTGGTGGCCGCTTTCCAGTTTGGATATTTCATCGAGATCGTCTACCAGGTTTACGAGCCGGTCCACATTCTTGGAAGCATTCTCCAGGAATTTCTTCTGTACATCAGGGTTGTTCATAGCCCCGTTGAGCAGGGTATCAATATATCCCTGAATGGCAAAAATGGGCGTCTTGAGCTCATGAGACAGGTTCTGGAGAAACTCCTTGCGGTAGTTTTCATTCTGCTTCAGTACTTCAATTTCGGCTCTTCTTTGAAGGGCCCATTTTTCTACGTCTTCACTAACTTCCTCAATGGTTTTTTGGGGCAGGATGTTTTTGTAATAAAACTCTTCCCTTTTGGAGGCTTTTGTCTGGTATATGAATTTGTATATGAGCTTTACCTTACGGTAGATGAAATTCTGTAAGGAAAAGAATACCAGGTAATAGGATACCATGAAGGTGATCAGAAATCCAGGAAGGGCCACCCACCAGGGTTCACTGAGGATGAGCAGGGTAATGCCTACCAACAAGGATATCGTGATCGCATTGAAAAGAGCTATTTGCTGGGGGGTAATGTTTTTTCTCTTCCACATATGATGTTGGGTGCCGTGTCCACCGCCTATAGTTCAAACTTGTATCCCACACCCTTGACGGTAGTGATGCAATCCACTTCCAACTTCTGGCGGATCTTGCGAATATGTACGTCAATGGTTCTGTCTCCGACAATGACGTCTGTGCCCCAAACCTGGCTCAGGATCTCGTTGCGAAGGAAGACTCTGCCTGGACGTGATGCCAACAGTGCGAGTAGTTCAAATTCTTTTTTAGCCAGGGTAATATCCTTTTCCTGGTAGTTGACCAGGAATTTTTCCTTGTCTATCATCAGATCCCCAACCTGTATGGTATTTCCAGGGTTGGACAGGGACGCATTTCCATTACGCCTGCGGGTGCGCCTGAATAAAGCATTGACCCGGCTGATCAGTACTTTGGGGCTGATGGGCTTGCTGATATAATCATCAGCTCCGGTTTCCAGACCATGGATTTGGTTCTTTTCATCACTGAGGGCCGTCAGGAAAATGATGAGCGTTTCCCCAAAGGCCGGTTGCATGCGTAAAATGTTGCACACCTCTATGCCGTTTTTACGGGGCATCATGATGTCCAGTACTATGAGTTCCGGTTGAAATGCCTTAGCTTTCTCAATGGCTTCATCCCCGTCCTTGGCCGTGATGACTTGGTAGCCTTCACCCGCCAAATTGTACTGCAGGATCTCCAAAATATCCGGTTCATCGTCTGCGATCAATATCTTCTTTCCCTTAGTATCCATCAGTCATTTTTGTTAACGCAAAATTAGTTCGACCCCTTCAAACCTATATTATAAAATTGTTAACGGGTAGTACTATTATTAATTGTCTAGATTTAATCTGTGCAAGTATTTGATAATTAGCAAATTATATGCCAGATAGGCGCTTAAAAAGGCCATCTCCGCAATTGGTTGTATTTTTGCTTGACTTACTGATTCACAGATCGAAAACCGTCGTTGATGAAGGGACTTACTGTTTTAGCATTATTCATAACACTGGGAATTTGCGGTTATGCACATGGGCAGAATGATACCAGCAAATTACAAATTCCACTGGAAAGGCAATTGTTCCATGATAGGATCACCGAGGAACAGAAGCAGGCCGATATGCTCGATGGTAAGCGTGATACTGCTCTTCGTTTGTCTGAGCTGGCTAGTGTGAATGAGGATGCTGCCAAGGCTATATTCCAAAAGGTGGATTGGCTTAAATGGCGCATAGAGGCTGATACCCGGATCCCCACCCAAAATGAGAAGGTTAAATATTTGCAAGCCCTGAGGACCTTGGTACAAGACTTCCAGGTCTATTGGAGAGGCAGGCAATTTCAACTGGAACATACGGCTATACTGGTGAAAGGATTTCAGGATGTGATGGACCTGGATATGAAAGGCGCTAGTATGGAAGGTTTAATCCGTACCGTGCCTTATGATGTAGGGCGTATACTGGATACCGTATTTTATGATAATCCCGGCGTAACGGAGGCAAAAAAAGTGGTATTCCTCAAATATTGCACAGCCCATCCGGAAGCCATTATGAATAATATCGCCCCCTATGCGGGTGAAACCTTTGCCGATAGCCTGGTCTCCCTGGCAGCGGTGAAACGACCCATGGATGTTTATAATCAGGCTCAGGCTACGGGTACCGTAACAGCAAATCTGATCAGAAAGAACCAAGACCCCAAGGTGCAGCTGCTGGCCAAACTCAGTGAATCCAAAAACGGACAACTCTATTTTCCTTTTATGGACGACCTACTCTCTGGTAAACAAACCATTGAGGGTATAGATAAAGCTTTGTCAACCAATTTATTGTATTACAGGCTGCTGGTCAATACGGAAGTAGACTATGCAGGACGCCAATCACATGGAGATGCGCCTGTCGGTATGAAGGACCTGACGGCTATGCTCCAGAAAAAGGCGGTGGAGTGGTATATCACGCCTATCAATGAATTACATGAATCTCCTGATCCGGTCCGGTTTAAAGTCCTGGAACCCTTAAGTGCTCAGGAATTGTATTATTTGATTGTATTGGGGGAAGAAGACATCTTTACTTCCAGTTATGTGTATGTGTATAAAAAAATGATGGAGAAGGTTCCTTCCCACAAAGGGGATTCTTTGCTTTTATCCATTAACCTGGATAAATTCAAAAAGTTCATA
Organism: Beijerinckiaceae bacterium; assembly: GCA_903970475.1. GTDB lineage: Bacteria > Bacteroidota > Bacteroidia > Chitinophagales > Chitinophagaceae > Dinghuibacter. Next base: position 24,603 of record CAJCIQ010000104.1, on the reverse strand, counting down.
AAATTGGCCGCCAATTACAATACCCTGAGCGACTTCCTGAAATCCATGCAGGACAGAAACTCGGCGTTGCTGATGTCTGCCTTCGTCCGAGGGCTGGACCGTACTTCAGGCAATAGTCTGGAAGACGCAGTGGATGTAGCCGACTCGTACGCTAGTATCAATGACCCAGCATTGAAGGAGTTTTTGCTGACCCAGGTTCAACATAACTATAATCAGTGTGTAACCCAGAAGAATAAAAGAGGGGTAGTCATTTATAATTTGCTGCAAACCATATTCGCCGCTTCTGATTCCAACAGTCACGTTGACCTTACCCAGCAGTTGGGCATCCCCCCTATCTACACACTGCATTATAAGGATTTAACGGACGACAGCGGCATGGTTGTAGAACAGGTATTTTTCTACGGGGACAAAGATGGGAAACAGTCTTACGAAGATTTCATGGGGCTGTTCCCTTCCAGTCAGTGGAAGATTACCAGAACGAGTGAATGGGTAAGCATCAAATCCATACATGGTCACCCTATCTGGATCTACGCTAATTTGCCCCTGGACAATGAAACAGACAAAGACGATAAGGCTCAGTCGGACCTTTGTGATTACCTCGATGACCACAACCTCCATCCGAGTGTAGTGATCCACCGCGGGCACAGTTACCATGTGAAATATACCATCGAACGTCTTCCGACTTCTGCTAAAATCGTCATTCTTGGATCTTGCGGAGGGTATAAAAATTTGCATGATGTGCTGGCAACTTGTCCAGATGCCCAAATCGTAAGCTCCAAGCAAACGGGAACCCAGACGGTAAATGAGCCCATCATTAAAGCAATTAACGGAGAGCTGCTGAACGGCAAAGACATAGAATGGATTCCCCTATGGTCCCGCATCGGCAAGGAGTTTAAGGGGAATGCACAAGCACAGGACCGGTTCAGTGATTATATCCCACCCCATAAGAACCTGGGTGCCCTTTTTATCAAAGCCTACAAAATCCAAATGGGTGGAGATGACGACGAACTAAGCACCCGCTGATGCGCTATTCTGCTTTAAGGCTTCCAATAGGGTTGGCCCTTACCGCCCGTATGGTTTGAATGCTGATGGTGCCCAAGGCCAGGAGGGCCGCTGTTAATCCTGCAAGCATATAAGTCCACCAGGAGACATTGATCCTATAAGCGAAATGTTGCAACCAGGCATGCATCACCCATCCGGCAATGGGAAAAGCCAGGAGGGCTGCTACCAGGATAAGTTTCATGAAATTTCCGGTCAGCAGCAAAAGGAGGCTTCCTTCAGAGGCGCCTAATACCTTACGCACCCCTATTTCTTTCCTTCTGCGCTGTGCCGTGAAAGTGCTCAATCCCAATAAGCCGATGGCTGCCACCAAAATGGATAGGCCTGTAAATATGCCGAATACTTTTCCCATTCTTGTTTCCGACCTGTACAAGGCGTCGAAATCCTGATCCAGGAAGGAGTACTCAAAAGGGACGGCAGGTGCCACTGCTTTCCAATAGGTAGAAAGCAACTTCAAGGTATTGGTTGGATCTCCTTTGTCTAAAGAGAGTAAAATATAAGAAGTGCCGGCGTCATACATGCCCGAGGATGGGGAGAATAAGGCAAATGGGGTCACCCGGTCCTTTAGGGATTGGACGTGGAAATCCTTTACTACGCCTATTACCTCAAAGGTTTGATTGTCTTTGCCTGGATAGGAAATATGTTTACCGATGGGATCTTTCCACCCAAGTTGCTTTACGGCCGTTTCATTGAGAATCACCCCTACAGAATCGATGGGAGAGCGATCGAAGTTTTTTCCCTGAAGCAGCTGCATGTGGAGGGTAGGAATAAAGAACGGATCAACAACGAAGGAGGTCAGCGTCAGGTCTTTGGTAAGGGGTTTCCCTTCCAGAGACGGGACATAAAAATCGGTGAATCCATAGTAATTAATCCCGGGCACGTCTGAGGAAAGGGTGGCCGATTCAACGCCAGGGGCTTGCAATAAATGTTGCCTGAGGGCTTCCCTGGCGGTATATGGAATTTTTTCTGCGTGCGATAGCACGAGTACCTGCGCTTTTTGAAGGCCCAGGTCTTTGGACTGCTCAAACTGAAGTTGCTCAAATACCACCAGGGTGCAGATGATCAGGGTAATGGCTGTAGCAAACTGGAAAATCACCAACCCATTTCTGAGACTTACTGATCCGGAGGAATGTCCTTGACTTGACCCACCTTTCAATACGGTACTGGGATTGAATCGAGTGAGGAATAAGGCCGGATACCAACCAGCGAGAAGGCCGGTGAGCAAAGGCAGCCCCAACAATAAAAGACAACAGGGAGCTTTGAATAAATCTGGAAAGGTCAATGATCTGGCCGTGATGGAATGGAAGGCGGGTATTAACGCACCTACGACAAGTATGGCCAAGCCCATGGCTATACAAGAGAGCATAAGCGATTCAGTCAGGAATTGAAGCGTCAATTGCCCTTTTTTTGATCCCAGTACTTTCCGCACCCCTACTTCTTTTGCCCTGTGTATAGACAGGGCGGTAGACAGGTTCATGAAATTCACGCAAGCCAGCAGGATGATAAAAAAACCAACGATAGCAAAAATCCATACATAGGTAATGCTACCCAGGTTGGTATAGCTCGTTCCAATATCTGCTGAATAAAGATGGATCCTGGTAAGGGGTTGAAGAAAAAAGTCCCATTTTCCTCCTTTGGAGAGGAATTGATCAAGGGGCTGTCCGATTCGTTCAAAAGCGCCAGCGGCCTGTACCTTGACCATGGCAGGAAATTTACTTTCTAATTGCATCCTGGAAGCTTCATCATGAATCTGATTGCTCAGCACCACATAGGTATTCATTTGGAGCCAGATCCAGCTCCAGTTAAAACGACGTACGCTTCCGCAATCGGCCATAGAAACCAGCATATCAAATTGAAATGAAGCCTGCTCAGGCGGGTCTCTGAGCACTGCTTTGACTTCAAAGGGGGTATTGAATTCATCCAGGACCAGGCGCTGGCCCATTGCTCCCTCAGCAGACCCAAAATATTTTTTGGCCATGGTCTCCGAGAGGACAATGGAATGTATGGATCCAAGGCAGGAGGCAGGATCTCCGAGGAGCAAAGGATAATTGAATATTTTCAGAAAATTACTATCTGCTCCATAAATCCGCTTTTCCATAAAGTGGATGGTTCCTTTGCTCACGACCTCGTTCCCCAATGCGTGTGTGCGCGTGTAATCCAGTATATCCGGGAAGTTGGCCTTGAGGGCAGCTCCAACGGGTGGGGGTGTTCCGGATGTTTTATAAGCCTGCCCTCCAAAATTTCCATCCAGGTTAACCTGGTAAATATGGCTGGATCCGCGAAAAAAACGATCAAAGGAATGTTCATCGTACACATACAGGGTGATCAACAGGCAAGCAGCCATGCCTATAGTTAGTCCCAGCAAATTAAGGGTGCTGTGTACTTGATTGGCCTTTATCATTCTCCAGGCGCTCCTGAGGTAATTATGCAGCATAAACATTGAGCAACATAAGGGGTGCCAAGTTGTATTTGTTTGAAAAACAGATAGATGTGGGCGATTTTCTGAGGAGGTTGTGCGTTTTTGATACAGGGCATGAACGATCGCGCACAATTATGACGTATTTTTGCCCTTAGCTATGGAAAGTCAGCAGCCTCGGAAGCGGATTTTTGATCTTAGTGTCCTGTCCCGCGTTTTTACCTTCGTTGCGCCTTATCGCAGGCGTTTCTACCTGTCTATTCTTTTGGCCCTCGTGCTGGCTATCATCGCCCCGTTAAGGCCTTATCTGATTGAAATTACCGTCAACGACTATATTCAGCATGACAAGATCAAGATGCTGATCTTCATTACCGAATGGCAGGTGGGATTGATCATTGTAGAAACCCTGCTCAGGTTTTATTTTACCTTCCTGACTTCCTGGTTGGGCCAATACGTTGTAAAAGATCTGAGGGTCGCCATATTTGAGAAAATACTGCGTTTAAACCTTTCACAGTTTGATACTACGCCTATTGGCACCCTGACTACCAGGACCATTAATGATATAGAAACCATCAATGATATTTTTGCGGAAGGGTTGATTCCTATTGTCGCAGACATGCTCTCTATCATCGCTGTGCTGGTATCTATGTTCTGGATGAACTGGAAACTGACCTTTGTTTGTTTGATTCCTTTTCCAATATTGCTTGTTGCCACCTACTATTTTAAAGAGAGTGTCAATCGATCCTTTATCCGGGTCCGCAATGCGGTAGCTGCATTGAATGCCTTTGTTCAGGAACATATCACGGGCATGCAGGTCGTACAGGCATTTGCTGCCGAGGACAGGGAGTTTGGCCGGTTTAAACGGATCAACAAGGAGCACAGGAATGCAAATATCAAATCCATATTTGCTTATTCTATTTTCTTCCCGGTAGTGGAAATCATTCTGGCCTTATCCCTGGGATTATTGGTATGGTATGGGGCTCATCAGGCCCTGGATCCCTTGTTCCCGGATAAGCAAAGGCTGGCTGGTCAGATCGTCGCCTTTATTCTGATGTTGAATCTCCTGTTCAGGCCCCTTAGGGTTATAGCAGACAAATTCAACGTATTGCAAATGGGAATGATTGCTTCCGAAAGGGTATTCAAAGTGCTGGATAATCCAGATACCATTAAGGCGGAAGGGGATTATGCTCCGCGATCCATAAAAGGGAAAATTCAGTTTGACCACGTGTGGTTTGCGTATGTGGATGAACAATACGTCCTCAAAGACATCGACTTCACGGTAACACCTGGACAAACGATAGCCATTGTTGGGCATACTGGAAGCGGAAAGACATCTATCATCAGTTTATTAAATCGATTGTACAGCATCCAGAAAGGAGTTATCCGGGTGGATGATGTGGCTATAGAGGACTACAGTCTGGATGCCCTTAGGTCCAGGATAGGAATCGTCCTCCAGGACGTGTTCTTATTTTCAGGGTCAATCCTTGAAAACGTGACCCTCCGCAACCCGGATATTACCAAAGAGCAGGTGGTCAGCGCAGCAAAGCTCATCGGGGTTCATGACTTCATTCTGCAATTGCCCGGTAATTACGATTATAACGTAATGGAAAGGGGAAGCACCCTCAGCCTGGGCCAAAGGCAATTATTGTCCTTTTTGAGGGCATTATTGTACGATCCATCCATTCTCATCCTGGATGAAGCCACCTCTTCCGTAGATACAGAGTCTGAAGCATTGATTCAGAAGGCAATAGATACCCTGATAGCTGGACGTACCTCCATCGTTATTGCCCATAGGCTATTTACCATCCGAAAAGCCGATAAAATCATCGTCTTAGACAAGGGTGTTGTGCGGGAAATTGGATCCCATGAGGAGCTGCTGGAAAAAAACGGATACTACGCCCGCCTGCACCAAATGCAATTTCAAAAGGAAAATGCATCCATATAGTAAGTTTTGGTTCATCTTATTTCCTATTTTGTCCCTGTACACGTATCTTTGCGCCAAATTTGACAGTGGGTATGGTATCTAAGACCTTCAAATCTTTACTGGTAGCGACTCTCAGCTTAGTTATTGTATTATTTAGTAATACGTCTTACGCGCGGGGTCCGCAGGAAGGAAACACGGGCACTCCCGCTAAGGGGGAATCCGGTCCTTTCGACGCAGGATATACCATTCTTCACCATATCGGAGATGGCTACGAATTTCACTTTTTCAGCATAGGAGGAAACAAAGTTGCTTTGCCCTTACCGGTAATCCTTTATTCTCCTCAGCGTGGTTTGTCCGTCTTTTCAGGTAGTCATATTGTAGAAGGACAACCTTACCAGGGATACAAACTCGATGACCACGTTATCGTGCCCCTGAATGAAGGCGGAAGTGTTGCAACGGATGTTAAGGTATACGACCTGTCCTTAACCCGTAACGTGGTTCAGATGTTGCTGGCAGCTTTCGTACTGGTATGGCTGATGCTGTCGGTCGCTAAAAAATACAAACAGGGTGGTTTTAAGACGGCGCCTTCCGGGGCCCAGGGTTTTGTAGAACCGGTTATTGTTTTTCTAAGGGACGAGGTGGCCGTACCTAATCTGGGTACCAACGCCATCAAGTTCATGCCTATCTTGTTGACGATTTTCTTCTTTATTCTGGTAAACAACATCTTTGGGTTGATTCCCGGTTCTGCCAACGTGACGGGGAATATTGCCGTTACCATGGTACTGGCCCTGGTTTCTTTTGTCATTATTATCTTTTCCAGCAACAAGCATTACTGGGAACATATTTTCTGGCCTCCGAACGTACCTGTTCTGGTTAGGCTCATTCTGATCCCCGTGGAAATCATTTCTAACCTCTTTGTTAAGCCCGCTGCGCTCTGTATTCGACTTTTCGCTAACATGGTTGCGGGGCATATTGTAATTGTCACATTCATTTGTTTGATTTCATATTTTCTGGGCTCAGTTCCTATATAGGGTGGGGCTTTTCTCCCATATCTGTAGCCTTTGTTATTTTCATCACTATGATAGAAATCCTGGTGGCTTTCATTCAGGCGTTTATCTTCACCATGCTCACCGCTGTATTCATCAGCCAGGCTAAGGAAGGGGACCATGAACACGGCGGTCACGACGATCCCGTTATCATTTAAGCGTATAATCATCATCCATATAAAACAAGTATTATGTTACACACTTTGTTAGACGCAGGAATGGCCCAGTTCGGGGGTGCCGTAGGCGCTGGCCTGGCTGCTATTGGTGCTGGTATCGGTATCGGTTTGATTGGTAAAGGTGCGGTAGAATCTATCGCCCGTCAACCAGAAGCTGTATCTGATATCCGTACCAACATGATCCTGACTGCCGCCTTCATTGAGGGTGTTGCGCTGTTCGGGGTTATCGCTGGTATCCTGGCTATCGTAATGGCTAAGTAATTCCTGCATTACAGAATTACTGCACCTTAGAGCACAGGGCCGAGAGGTGCAGTACTCTTTCCTTTATTTCACAAATTATCGATCAATATGTCGCCTTTGTTCTTAGAATTACCAGCACTGTTGACCCCCGGATTAGGGTTGTTTGTGTGGACGTTGATTGCTTTCCTGTTCGTGTTCTTTATTTTAAAGAAGTTCGCATGGAAGCCCATTCTGGAAACCCTTCAACAGAGGGAAAAGCATATTGCTGATTCCATAGCAACAGCCGATAAGGTGAAGGCTGAAATGGCCCTCCTGAAAAGTGAAAACGAGGCCCTTATGATTCAAGCCAGGGAAGAAAGGTCTCAGATGCTCAAAGAAGCAAAAGAAACCAGGGACCGCATCGTTGCCGAAGCCAAGGAAAAGGCTAAATCAGAAGCATCCAAAATCGTTGCTGACGCCCAACTGGCCATAGAGCAACAGAAAAACGCTGCCATCACTGAGGTGAAGAATCAGGTAGGTAACCTGGTGCTGGAAGTGGCTGAAAAGGTGTTGCGCAGGGAATTATCCAATAAAGCAGAACAGGAAACCTACATCAAGGAACTTTCCCAGGATATAAAACTGAACTAGAATGAGTGTACGATTAGCCGGACGGTATGCAAAAGCCCTGATTGATCTTGCCGTGGAAAACAATAGCCTGGAGCAGGTCTATCAGGATATGCTTTATTACCAGCAGGTTTGCCGGGTCAGCCGCGATTTTGTGACGGTGCTCGTCTCTCCCGTGATCAACCCAGATAAAAAGCTCAAAATCCTGGAAAAGGTAGGCGGAACGCATGTGGGACCTTTGACTGCTGCTTTTCTTAGCCTGTTGGTACGTAAGGGTAGGGAACCTGAATTTCCGGAAATCATCGATGCGTTTACCGAGCAGTATAATACGATCAAAGGTATCCATAAGGTGAAGCTTACTACGGCTGTTGCAGTGGGAGAAGGGGTAGAAGCGATTCTCAAAGAGAAGATTCAAAAGGACCTGTCCCTGGATAAGGTAGAATTTGAAGCGGCGGTTAATGGAAATTTGATTGGAGGGTTTACCCTGGAATTCGACGGAAAAATGGTGGACGCGAGTGTAGCCAGAGACCTGGCGGATATTCGCCGTCAGTTCACTCAAAATGTATTCGTGTCCAAAATATTCAAACAATAATCGACAGCATTAAAAAATAAACATCATGGTAGACATTAAACCCGATGAGATATCTGCGATCCTGCGTGAGCAGTTGAGCAACTTCAATGTCGGAGCGGAATTGGAAGAAGTAGGCACCGTATTGCAGGTGGGCGATGGTATTGCCCGCGTGTACGGCCTGGGTAATGTCCGTTCCGGGGAGTTGATCTCTTTTGAAAATGGGGTTAAAGCCATCGCGCTGAACCTGGAGGAAGACAACGTAGGTGTGGTATTGATGGGTGAGTCTTCCGGTATTCGTGAAGGAAGCAAAGTGCGCAGGACCGGACAAATCGCTTCCATTAAAGTGGGAGAAGGGCTACTGGGCCGTGTTATCAATACTTTGGGTGAACCCATTGATGGAAAAGGCCCTATTAGTGGTCAATTGTATGAGATGCCGCTGGAGCGTAAAGCGCCTGGGGTAATCTTCAGGGAACCTGTAAAGGAACCCTTGCAAACGGGTATTAAGGCTATTGACGCCATGATCCCCGTAGGGCGCGGTCAACGTGAGTTGATCATCGGAGACCGTCAAACTGGTAAGACGGCTATTGCTATCGACACCATTATCAACCAGAAAGAGTTCTTCAAAGCCGGGCAACCGGTATATTGTATCTATGTAGCCATAGGCCAGAAAGCTTCCACCATTGCTGGTGTAATGAAAACACTGGAAGAATATGGCGCCATGGAATATACAACCATCGTCGCTGCTCCTGCCGCTGACCCAGCTCCGCTTCAGTTCTATGCGCCTTTTGCCGGAGCTGCCATCGGGGAGTTCTTCAGGGACACAGGTCGTCCTGCTTTGATCATCTATGATGACCTTTCCAAACAAGCCGTGGCTTACCGTGAGGTATCCCTGCTGCTTCGTCGCCCTCCTGGACGTGAAGCTTATCCTGGGGACGTATTTTATCTCCATAGCCGCTTGCTGGAACGTGCCGCTAAGGTCATCAACAACGACACCATTGCCGCTGGTATGAATGACTTGCCCGAGTCCATCAAACACCTGGTAAAAGGTGGTGGTTCACTGACAGCACTTCCCATCATTGAAACACAAGCCGGCGACGTATCGGCATATATCCCTACCAACGTGATCTCCATCACCGATGGACAGATATTCCTGGAATCCAACCTGTTCAACGCGGGTGTAAGACCAGCCATTAACGTGGGTATATCTGTGAGCCGTGTAGGTGGTAGTGCGCAGATTAAGTCCATGAAAAAAGTAGCTGGTACCCTGAAGCTGGACCAGGCGCTTTATCGTGAAATGGAAGCCTTCTCCAAATTCGGTGGTGACCTGGACGCTGCAACCAAGGTGGTACTCGACAAGGGTGCCCGTAACGTGGAAATCCTCAAACAAGGTCAATTTCAGCCCTTTGCTGTAGAGAAGCAAGTAGCCATTATCTATTTGGGAACCAATGGTTTGCTAAGGGATCTCCCCGTTCGTAAGGTAAAAGAGTTTGAAGAGCAATTCCTTCTGGAAATGGAAAATAAGTACCCCGATGTGCTTACCCAGTTCAAAAAAGGTGCGCTTCCCGAAGACGGATTGGCTAAAATGACAGAATTGGCCAAACACCTGATCGCTCAGTTCAAATAGTAGTATAAGTACTCATTCTTGGCTTTGTGGCCGAGTAGAACTACTTTATGACGAAATAAATTAATGCGACCCGTATACACGGGTCGCATTAATTATGTACCTTTCCCTTCTGATTCATTGAATTCGTACCTGTAAGAATGGCTTTTGGTTCAAGACGAAGTCTATTAAATCCATTATTATGAAAACTATTTTACGCAATCCTCTGCTTTCACTGGGACTGGAAACCGCCCGATTCACCTGGACATCCTTGTTTTTTCCTTATGGCCTCATGGTTAGGAATTCCCATGCCCTTATGTACCTATCAGGGAGCCGTCTGTTGCCGGTAAGAGGCTAATGGCCTGAAAACATTGTGTTTGCAAGTGTTTAATCCAGTCTCTATGAAACGACATTTACTAGTTATTGTCTGTGCTTTCCTCTGCTTGCGCGTAGGCGCCCAATCTACCACTACAGCCACCATCACTTATGTGCTGGGAATGGGGTACACGGAAAACTGTACACTACAAACTGGCTCCAGGGGCACCTCCTGGAAAACAGGAACCAATGCCTATGGTTTCCAGCAGATGTTGTACAACTATTTTACCAATACGTTGACCAATGTCAATAATGCGCCCTGTTCACCTACCTTTTCCTCCTATGACGATGGGGGGACCTCCGGGAACGCAACACAGGTGAATAATGCCTCCATTGCGTATAATCCAGCCAATCAGTACGAATACTATTTCGTTGTAGTAGACACGACGATTGGAGGGGCTTCCACCTATAATACCTATATGTTTAGCTGGCCAATAGGATCTTGCCCTAATGGCAATTCTGTTTTGTTTCAGTCAGAATTTAAAGGAGAATATATTCTGCCCACATTCGATAACAACAACATTTTATGGGGTATTGACTTCGTGAATTCTGGTCCCGGGATGGCCATGTACCTTCAGCAGATCACTATTGCTGGAAGTACGGTTTCCCTTGGCCCTTTAGACCCAATTGTTCTTACCGCCAATGCACCAACTTCTTATATTCCTGGAAGTGGAGGGGTGAACGGAGACTTCGTATTTACCCCCGGCGGCAGTATGTTCATCGTGGCCAACAATTATGAGGTGGCTATCGCGTATCAGAATTATAATACTTCGAGTGTTAACAATATCACCGGTACTTATGTTGGTACGGTTACCCCAGGTGGTGGAAATTACCTGGTGGGTCTTGCCTATGGGGGTGGTTATTTTATTGGGTCCATTGGTACTGGTAGTACCTGTACCCCAACTTACGATCAAATCAATATGTTGACCGGCGGTACTACTGCTGTTACTTATTCGGGAAACGATGAGTTTATCTCCAATGACGAATCCAATCTGACCTCCGGTATAGGAGCGGCCAAATCCCTGGTATCCCTTACACCAACTGGAACTTCCGGACAATACACTGTTGTATATGATGTATATGTTCAGGATTATGGTAATTACCCTACCTCTAACGTGCAGGTGTTAGATAACCTTGCCCTGATCAATACCGCAGCGAACTTGTCAGGCGTTTCAATCGCTTGGGCGGGAACGGCGCCTCCTGCCAGTTATGGACTTCATTTAAACCCCAATTATACAGGTGTTCCACCTTACGACAGTTTACTGGTAACAGGTGGGACCTTGCCCAATTATCCAGTGTCCAAGGCAAATTTTACCATTCAGGTAACGGCTACCATCAGCAATGTCACGCCTGGTATTGTTTACTATAACCAGGCTGTCGTCTATGGAATGGGTTATCTGGGCGGTATATTAACCGATACCTCTACGAACGGAAGTGACCCCGACTTAAACGATAATGACAAACCGGATGATCCCGGAGAGGACCAACCTACTCCTTTTATCGTTCAAATCAATGCCAGCTCCACGCCTTGTACGACCTTACCCACTGTATTGTATTCCAATACATTCGGAGCAGGAAGTGCAACACCGAGCAAAACGTTGCCATATGCGACGGACTCTACTGGGTACACCGGTATTACGACCACCGGTACCATGACCAACAATAGTAATGACTATACCATTATTAATAACCCCAAAACGGCCGATACGAACTTTATTTCCATAGGCGATCATACGACAGGATCAGGAGACATGTTTGTAGTGGCCTCCAATGCCTTACCGACTGTGGTTTATCAGACCAAGGTTAGTGGATTGTGTACCAACCTATTGTATTCTTTTAATGCTTATGTCGTCAATGTCAGCGATACCACAGCTGAAAATTTCTGTAATGCGGTAGGGGGATATGAGGTGCCTAACCTCACCTTTGAAATGGTAGATGCCGGCTCTAACCCCAGTAACCCGCTGGTCTTGTCCTCACTCAATACGGGTAACATATGGAACCATACCTGGCAATCTTATGGAATGAGGGTGGCACTGCCTTCTTCCAGTGGTACCATATACCTTCGGATCGTAAATAATGGAGGTGGCGGATGCGGTAACTCCTTCGCCCTTGATGATATTACTTTTGGTTTGTGTAACGCCCAACCGGTCGTTACGGTCGATGGTGTCAGTGCAGGATGTGCAGGTCAGACGACCATATTGGAGGCTGATATTACCAATGGATCTGTATTCTCGGGAGGTACGGTCGTTTACCAATGGTATGATTCTGTACCAGGCAGCGGGGTCTGGAACGCCATTGTAGGAGAAGACAGTTCTATCCTTACGGTACCCAACGTAAACACTTCCAATGCCATCTGGTATAAAGTAAACGTGGCCAACCAGGGCTATCTGGGAAGCACCACCTGTAGCTATACCTCTCCGGCATTCCTGCTCCAGTTGAAATCCAATAGCTCTATAGCCGCCACTGCCGTAAGCCCTGTGTCCGCTACGGAAGGTTGTACGCCAACGCCCATTACGTTGACCGAAAGTGGGGGTTCCTTAGGATACGGGGCCCAATGGGTTTGGTATGCGGGAGGATGCGGTACGGGCGCTTCAATAGGCACAGGTACAACGATTACGGTGGAGCCAACGACTTCGACGGCCTACTTCGTGCGGGCGGAAGGTACTTGTAATACCACGGCTTGCGTAGGTGCTACCGTCAATGTCGTCTGCGGCCTGGCAACAAATCTGCTTTATTTCAATGGAACTTATAGCAGCGGGGTAGCTAACCTCAGCTGGGAAGTATCGGACAATGAAAATCTGAGTGGATTTATCGTTGAAAGGTCTACAGACGGGGTGAATTTCAGCCGGATTGATTCTGTTACCGTGAGCGGGGCCTTTGGTGATGCGACCTATACCTACGGGGATAACCTCAGTGGGGTGCATACAGAAACAGCTACTTATCGCATTATCCTGGTGTTCAAAACGGCTAATACGGAAACCAGCAGCCTGGTGGCCATCAATATGCCGCTAACCTTGTCAGAAGGGGTTATCGTGTATCCTAATCCAGCTTCTAATCAATTAACGATTTCTATTAATTCGGATAAACAACAATCCATGACGTATACCATGCTCAACATTCAGGGCCAATCGATCCTGACCGGTGGTCAAGCCCTGACCAGGGGAGCCAACTCGGTTAACGTCAATGGTCTCCAGGTTGTATCCGATGGAGCTTATATACTGCGTATCCAACTGCAGGACAATGTGATCATTAAAAAAGTGATTATCCAGAAGTAAGAGTCTCTGTAATCATTAACCCTCTTTTAGTAACCGCCCGGGCTTAATGCCTTGGGCGGTTTTGTTTTCCGGGGCGGCCTAATGAAAATTTAGGCCAGCCCCGGAAAACGGCTAATGATGGCCCTGCGGGCAAGCCGCCACAGACGACTTTAGTTTTGGACCTAGGGCCCTGCCGGTCGAAGCGCCTCTGCCCCCAGGTTGACGCGCTTCGACCGGACGAAAAAGCGATTTACCGGAAAACGGGGAGGGTTGGCCGAAATACATTTGGTTTATAAAATAAACTAGTTTATGTTTGAGGAATAAATATAGCCATATGTCCAGACTGCTTCTATTGTTAACACTATTCATCAGCTCCACTGCCCTTGGACAGGTCAGCATCTCCGGAGTGGTGACCAATAAAAAGAAAAAACCAGTTACCGGAGCCAGTATCACCATTAAAGGAAGTTATGATGGGGGTACCGTTGATTCTACTGGTAATTATTCCTTTATGACCACCGAAAGGGGGGACCAAATCTTAGTGATTACGGCTACGGGGTTTAAAGAAGAAGACATCAACATTAAAATAGGGGTTGAGTCCATCAGAAAGGATGTTGTATTACAGGATAATACTTCTGAACTGGGCGCGGTACTCATTACCGCCGGTAGTTTTGAAGCCGGAGATAAAAAACGGGGTACGGTACTGAGCTCAATGGATATTTATACCACGGCCGGGGCCGATGGGGACATTACTTCGGCCATTAAAACGTTGCCGGGAGCCCAACAGGTAGGGGAACAGACGGGTTTGTTTGTCAGGGGTGGAACGGCAGAAGAAACCAAAGTATTTATAGATGGGACCTTGGTGAATAACTATTTCTATACCTCTACCACCGATATCGCTTCCAGGGGCCGGTTCTCTCCTTCCTTGTTTCAGGGGACCATATTCAGTTCCGGAGGGTATTCAGCCCTATATGGACAGGCGCTTTCCTCCGCGCTCATCCTGGAATCCACTGATCTTCCTGAACGATCTGAGGGAAACATAGGCGTCTCTTCTGTAGGACTAAGCGGGGGATACACCTCGCTGGCTAAGGATAAGAAATCCAGTTGGGGGGTAGATTATAATTATGTCAACCTGTGGCCGTCGTTTCAGGTCATTCATCAGGATCCCGATTATTTTCAGATACCAGTTGTGAATACCGCGGAGGGAAACTTCAGGATCAAAACGGGTAAGCGTGGGCTATTGAAATTTTACGCTTATTATTCCGGCCAACAGTTTGGATTGAGCCGGCCGGATATAGATTCGCTGGCTTTAAAGGATGCCTTCACCTTAAAGAACCCGGATTACTATGCAAACCTAAGCTGGAAGCAACGCTGGCACAAATGGAGGCTTACCCTGTCCAGCTCTTACTCCAATAACCTCGATAAGGTACAGAATCAACTACAGAATAGCGCCGGCGAACCCGTAACGATGTCCCAATATCCTTATGATTCCAAGAGCTTCCAGGCACATACGGCTGCCCAACTGGCCCAGGGAAAAGCGGTGCTGGAATATAAATTACCCGATCTGAGTGCTGTCCGTTTCGGTGGAGAATACCAGCACTCGGAATACAAAAGCAAATTCACCGATGATACCATTCCCTGGATAAATACCGGGTATACAGATAACTTCACGGCTGCATTCGGAGAAGCGGATATTTATGTGACGCATAAGTTGGCCCTTAAGCCGGGGATACGGTTTGAAAACTCCCCCCTGATGCAGAAGTCAGACGTGGCGCCCAGGGTGTCGGCAGCCTATCAGGTGGGGCCTGGGCAGGTTTCCCTTGCCTATGGATTATTCTATCAGAAGCCAGACGATGGGTACCTGTCCTTTTATCCCCATATGGGCTATCAGAAGGCCACCCATTATATAGCCAACTACCAGATCATGACCACTAAAAGGACGTTTCGGTTAGAAGGGTTCTATAAAAAGTACGATTATCTGACCAAGACATTTCCGGATACATCCGATATAGGGACAGGCTATGCACAAGGTGTAGAATTGTTCTGGAGGGATAAGCAGACATTTAAGGGGATCGATTACTGGATTTCTTATTCTTACCTGGATACCAAAAGGAACTATTTGAATTTCCCTTATGAAATGACACCCAATTTTGCCGCGAAAAACACATTATCCATCGTCTTTAAAAAGTTTGTTCAGGATTGGAAAACGGGATTTAACCTGAGTTACTCCTATGCCTCGGGCAGGCCTTACTATAACCTTTCTCAGTATGGGAAACCCGCTTATTATATACAAGATAGCGGGAGGACCATACCCTACAATAATATCAGCTTTAGTTTGAACTATATCCCTACTTTAAGCAAACCCAACAGCAAACACTTTACCGTTTGGGTGCTCTCTGTCAACAACATTTTCAACTTCAAACAGGTCTATAGCTATAACTACTCCTACAACAACGAGATTAAACAGCCGGTGGAACCACCCGCAGGTCGTTTCATCTTCATAGGGTGCTTCATCAGTTTTGGCGTAGACCGAACCCAGGATGCTATCAACAATAACTTATAAACTTCAGAAACATGAAACATTTACTGTTTTTTTCGCTAACGCTACTGTTGGCTGTCAACATTACCTATGCACAAAGCGCCAAGTATCAGCGTGTCATGGAACAAAACGTCGCGTTGCTGGATACGGCGCATTCCTTAAGCTCAGTAGTGGATTTGGGGAACCGTTTTGAGCGAATTGCGGACGCCGAGAAAACACTGGCCCTTCCGTATTATTATGCCGCTTATTGCAAAGTAATGACCGCATTCCTGGGAAACGATAACAGCAAAGCTGATGAGATTGCCGATAAAGCCGATGAACTCATTACTAAGGCTGAAACCCTGGATAAGCCTAATTCTGAGACCTACGTGATCAGGTCCATGATTGCTACGGCACACATGATGGTTGATCCCCAGAACAGGTATATGCAGTATGGGGCAGCCAGTGCAGAGGCCCTCAATAAATCTATAGCACTGGATTCCACCAATCCTCGTCCGGTTTATCTTCAGGGTCAGGCAAAGTTTTACACACCTGAGGCTTTCGGTGGTGGTAAATCAGTAGCAAAGCCTATTTTTGAAAAGGCACTTTCCATGTTCGGGACCTTTAAACCTGCAACGGATATAGCGCCACGCTGGGGCAAGGGCGCCACCCAATATTTCCTTTCCCAGTGTAATTAAGGGAGCATATCATTATTTATGGATAAGGAGCAAAATGATCAGTTAAGTCAGTCGGAAAGCCTGAAGATCATTGAAGACATGATTCAGCAGGCCAAAAGCCAGTTTAACGAAGACGGCCACCTCTACTTGTTTTGGGGGTGGCTTATCTTTGCTTGCAGTGTTGGGTTCTTCGTGCTGGACCATGTATTCCATGCAGCCTGGTCTTCCATGGTATGGATGTTGACCTGGGTAGCCATGGTCTACAACTATATCTACCTTCGCAGGAAGCATGGCAGGCGAAAAGTGACCACCTATGCGGACCGTTTCCTGGGTATAGTGTGGATGTCCTATCTGATAGCCCTGGTGGTGATGGTATTGATTGTAGGAAGTATTTATACCCAACTGGGAATGAATTACTTCGTATTCAATGGCCCCGTCCTCCTTTCCATGTATGGAATCCCGACTTTTACGACTGGGAAGGTGCTCAACTTCAAACCCTTGATCTGGGGGGCTGTTGGATGTTGGACCCTGGCAGTGATCTACCCCTTTGTTCCCTACGACTATAATATATTATTGCTGGCGGTGGCCATGCTGATCGCCTGGATTATCCCCGGATACATTCTCAAACATCGGTACAAAAAGAGCAATACGCCCACTCCTGATCATGGACTTCAAGGAACTTGATCCCATATTGCATTCTCAACTGAGACTGGCTATTATGTCATTACTCATTGGTGTACAGGAGGCCGAGTTCACTTTCTTAAAAGAAAAGACCGGCGCTTCCGCAGGCAACCTGAGTGTACAGTTAAACAAGCTTAAGGAAGTGGGGTATGTGGATATCATTAAACAGTTCAAGAACAATTACCCTCAAACAGTCTGTAAAATCACCGACAAGGGAATCCTGGCTTTCGAGGAATATGTGAAGGCCCTCCAAACTTATTTGCCAGGGAGGTGAGCCCCCATTTTTCGTATATTCGTGCTGCCCTGCTGCCATATTAAAACGTGGTAACAGGGCATTTCTTATGGCAACCATTGCTCAGGTCAGGCGGCTAACCAAATCCTTCGGCTCACTAAAAGCAGTGGACGAACTTTCTTTTTCTGTAGAGGAAGGAGATGTTTATGGGTTTTTGGGCCAGAATGGGGCTGGAAAATCAACCACCCTAAGGATGTTGTTATCCCTGGTCTATCCTACGAGTGGAGAAATAGAGCTCCTTGGATTGAACCTTTCTTCTCATCGCAAAGCCATCTTACAACAGGTAGGTGCCGTCATAGAACATCCGGAATTATATCCTTACTTCTCCGGGCTGGAAAACTTAAGTCTGTTTTCCCGACTTAGTGGAGGCCGGATTAAGCGAAAGGAGCTGATGCAACAATTGGAGTTAGTAGGACTCGCAGATAGGGCTACAGATAAGGTGCACACATATTCCATGGGGATGAAACAAAGACTGGGGATAGCCGTGGCGCTGGTCAACGATCCAGCCTTGATTATTTTGGACGAACCCACCAATGGATTAGATCCTCAGGGGATAGCAGATATCCGTCATTTGATCTTGCACCTGAGTCGGGATAGGAACAAAACATTAATCGTCTCTTCTCATTTACTGGCCGAGATGCAGGTCATTGCTAACCGGATGTTGATTATGGATAAGGGAACAAAGGTGGTGGAGGGGGACATGAGCGCACTGCTGGATCCTTCTAAGACCATTGTTTTTCTGGACAGCACCAATAATGAGGGCGCCCGTCGCATGTTGGAGGCCTCCATTTGGGCTAAAGCGCTGAAGGCTGGTGAACTCAGGCCAAACCGGGCGCCTGTCGCTCCGGATCGAAACGCTGGTGCGCAAAACGGAGACTCGGGACCTATAGCGCTTCAAATGAATAAGGAGGACATTCCCCGGTTTAATGAAGCCCTGGTGCAAATGGGTATTGGGGTGATCAGCCTGGAGCCCCGTCATTCCCTGGAAGATTATTTTTTACAATTAACGACCTCTGCTCAACATGTGGCCCCTTTTACGCATTGAACTCTGGAAGATATTCAGAAAGCCCAGGACTTATATCAGCTTTGTCGCTATTGCGGTGATGGTCTGGTTGTTTCAATTAGCTTTCTATGCGGATGGGGATTCCTATATACGCTTTGGTATGCAGCCGT
Source organism: Beijerinckiaceae bacterium (assembly GCA_903970475.1). Lineage (GTDB taxonomy): Bacteria > Bacteroidota > Bacteroidia > Chitinophagales > Chitinophagaceae > Dinghuibacter. The sequence goes on along the minus strand of CAJCIQ010000104.1, from coordinate 6,001 downwards.
TGACGGGATCTTTTGATATCAGCGGTAAGATTGTCAATGGTTACCTGGTCTGTTATATCATTTTGCAGACTTTCCTCATGCAGATCCCCTTGCTGATTGCCTTGGTTGCAGGAGACATGATAGCTGGAGAAGCTGGATTAGGCACCTTGAGGCTGTTATTGACCAAGCCTTCTGGCAGAGGTGAATTGCTGGCGGCAAAATGGGGCGCTACCCTCGTCTATACGATCTCCTTATTGCTTTGGATGGCGTTGCTGGGCTTACTAGGCTCCATACTTATTTTTGGGGTGGGTGACCTGATGATCCTCAGAGGAGGGGAGGTGGACATTCATCAGGCTTCAGATGTATTATGGCGATATGCAGCGGCATTTGGCTTTGCCATTGTGGCTATGATGACAGTGGCTTCCCTGGCATTTTTGCTTTCTGTTTTTGCGCAAAATGCCATTGGACCGATCGTTACAACGGTCTCCATCGTCATTGTGGCTACTATTCTCTCCACTATGGATATTCCTTTTTTCTCTAAGGTCAAACCATACTTGTTTACCACTCATATGTTGGGTTGGAAAGGGTTTTTCTATACACCTGTTCCTTATAAAGCGATTTATACCTCACTTTGTATATTGTTGGGTCATATATTTTTGTTTGTGGCCATTGCCTGGTGGGCATTTAAGAAAAAGGATATTCTGAGTTAAACAGATGCTCATTATGATGATGAAATTCACCTTCCTGGTCCTGGGACCACTAATGGCGGCTCACTTGGTTGCTGATCCGAACACGCCGGTTGCTGACCAGCGCACCGTGCTTGCCGGGCTGCCTCCCACAGAGGTGCAAACGCTGCTGGCCAAAGTGAAAGCCAAAATCGATCAGGTCAATGATTATACGGGGGATGCGCAAATGGATATAGCTGTATCCTTTATGAAAGTGCCACCTACTGCGGTCAAGGTATACTTCCGTAAACCCAATGACCTGCGGATTATAAAGCAGGGAGGCATATCCATTTTGCCGAAGGGGGGGCTTAACCTCAACCTGAGCGGGGTGTTGAACCAAAATGATTATGCAGCTATAGATGCCGGCGCTGAAACGATGGGGAGTACCGTGTTAAGGATAGTGAAACTGGTACCCACGCAGAATAGTGGAGACGTGGTGTTGTTGACTTTATCCATAGATGAGAAAAACTTGCTCATACGTAAAGCCGTCACGACTACCCGCAATAACGGCACTTTTGAACTGGACCTGGATTATGGGAAATATATAGCTTACGCGCTACCGGATAAGGCTGTTTTTGTATTTAATACCACAGGCTTTTCTTTACCAAAAGGATTGGCCCTGGATTATGATCCGGAAAACCAACCTTCAGCCACCAAACCCCCAGTTGACGCCAAAGGTAAAGTCATATTAACTTACGCCAACTATAAGATCAATAAGGGGGTGCCCGCCTCCGTGTTTCAATAAGGGGGGCTGGGGGCCGCGAAGCTATTCTTCCTGACCCCTTTCGTCTTCGATGTTACCAACTACCTGGGCGGAAATCTTTTTCAGCGGATTCTTATGGTTTTCTGTGTACTCCCAGCGCTGGCGAACTATATCTACGCAGGAGAAAATAGCGGCTATCAGGGAGGATGCATCTCCCTTGTTTTTTCCCGCAATATCAAAAGCCGTCCCATGGTCTGGAGAAGTGCGCACACCCTTGAGACCTGCGGTGAAATTTACGCCCTCATCGGTATCCAGGTATTTGAAGGGGATCAGCCCCTGGTCATGGTACATGGCCATTACGGCATCGAATTTCTCATATTGTCCCCTGGCAAAGAAGGCATCGGCACTGTAAGGACCAAAGACCAGCATATTGTGGTGTTTCAGGTCTTTAATAGTGGGTTTAATAATGGTTTCCTCTTCTTTACCGATCAACCCTTCGTCTCCAGCATGTGGATTGAGTCCCAGCACGGCGATTTTGGGTTTTTCAATACCGAAATCCCTTCTCAGGGCTTCATGCAGGAGGGTTATTTTGGCGGTGAGGTTTTCCCTGGTGATGTATTGGGCTACGTCCTTAATGGGCACATGTTCAGTGACCAATCCAACCCTTAGGTTGGGAGCTGTCATGAGCATGAGGACTTCCTGGGCCTGGAAGGCTGCTTTGAGGTAAGGGGTATGTCCGGTATGGGGGAAATCAGCAGATTGAACGTTGCTCTTATGAATGGGCGCTGTTACCAGCCCATCTATTTCCTGGTTTTTGAGGGCCTGCACAGCACTGAATAAGGACTTGATGGCATATTTCCCACCCACCTCCGTCAACTGACCAGGGGTGATGTTGATATCCTCTTCCCAACAATTGATCAGGTTGACCATTTTGGGGTTAACATGTCCCATATCCTTAAGGGTATGGTAGTTGAAATTGAGTTCCGGGATGGACTTACGATAAAAGTTGAGCACTTTTGCAGATCCGAAAATAACGGGGGTGAACAGTTCCAGCATCCGGGGATCGCTGAGCGCTTTGATGATCAGCTCTAGTCCGATACCGTTTATATCTCCCGTACTTAAGCCAATGACGGGCTTCTTTATATCTAAGGACATCCAGGTAAATTTGGGGTAAAGATAGGCATATCCGCACATTGGTTTACTTTTGCGCCCATGTACACCCTGAAGAAATCACTGGGACAGCATTTTTTGAAGGATGAAAGCGTGAGCCAAAGGATAGTGGCTGCCCTGGGTGAGGGGCCATTGGATCACTTGCTGGAGGTCGGACCGGGAGGCGGAGCGTTGACCAAATACCTCTTGGATTTGAAGGGTGTGGACTTTAAGGCAGTAGAGCTGGATCAGGAAAAAGTGGATTATTTGCTTAGTCAATACCCGGCAATAAGGGGGAAAATAATTCACCAGAGTGTCTTGGAGATGGACGCCCCTTTCGATGTACCCTTTACCATGGTCGGCAACTTCCCCTATAATATTTCTTCCCAAATCCTTTTCCGTGTATTGGAATGGAAAGATCAAGTGCTGGTCATGATCGGCATGTTCCAAAAGGAAGTAGCCCAAAGGATAGCCGCAAAGGAAGGGAGTAAAACCTACGGCATACTCAGTGTACTGGTTCAAACCTACTTTAAGGTAGAATACCTTTTTGAAGTCAGTGAAGAGGCCTTTAATCCCCCACCAAAGGTAAAAAGTGCGGTTATTCGCCTTGTCCCCCGGGGGGATATTCCCAATTTCAGGAGTGCGGAAGACTTGAGTAAGCTGGTGAAGGCGGCTTTTAACCAAAGACGTAAGATGCTTCGTAACGCCGTCAGGGGCTTGTTTTCAGAAAAGGAATTGGAAGATCCCCTATTCAATAAAAGGGCTGAACAGTTGAGTGTGGAGGCCTTTGCTGCGCTTACGCACCGGATGTCCTAAATTTGCAGTATGTCAAAAGTGATTATTACGGCGGCTAGTCATGAGATCCTCCGCAGCAAATTAGAAGAGAAAGGATATATAGTAGCCTATCAACCAGAAATTAATTACCGGGAATTATCTGAAACCATACCGGAAGCAGAAGGGTTGGTTGTTTCAACCAGGCTTCCCATTGATCGTCTTTTGTTGGAAAAGGCCTCTCGTCTCAAATGGATAGGTCGCCTGGGATCAGGGATGGAATTGATAGATGTGGAGTATGCCCGTTCCAAAAACATTACAGTCGTCAGTAGTCCGGAAGGAAATTGTGACGCCGTCGGTGAACAAGCCCTGGGAGTGTTGCTGGCATTAATGAACAGGATTGTATGGGCGCACCATGAAGTACAACAGGGCCTCTGGAAACGGGAAGCCAACAGGGGTTGGGAGTTGAATGGGAAGACGGTGGGCATTATTGGATATGGACATACGGGCGGTGCATTTGCCAAAAAACTTCGGGGCTTTGACGTGACCGTCTTGGCATACGATAAATATAAAGCCGGCTTTGCCCATGATTATATCAGGGAAGCAAGCCTGGAACAGGTATGCCGCTATGCGGATGTGATCAGCTTTCACGTTCCGCTTACCGCCGAAACAAGGCATATGGCTTCGAAGGCTTTATTCGATGCGTTGGGTAGGAAGCCCTACTTCCTGAACACTTGTAGAGGAGAAGTCGTAGACACCGATGCTTTGGTGGCAGCCCTAAAGGAGGGTAAAGTTGCCGGGGCCGGTTTGGATGTGCTGGAAAATGAGAAATTAGCCACCTATTCCGAGTATGAACACCAAAGGCTTTCCTGGCTGACAGCCCAACCAAATGTCATCGTAACCCCTCATATTGCTGGATATACACATGAAGCTTTTTTTAAGATGAGCCAAGTCATCCTGGAAAAATTAGGGCTTGACAAATAGGCGGAATTTTGTATCTTTAATCATATCGGTATATTTGCAGATATCATGCAACGCTACTTAAAAAGTGGCGTTGTATTTTTTTTCACTAAATCCATCCATGCCGTTACTCTCATGTGGACTCACGGTTACATTAGACATGTAACGGATAGGTTTGATTGTTGATGCTAAAAAAGAGGAATTATGAGCGGTATTAATTACCTGACCAGGCCAACCCTGGATAGTATGAAAGAAGAACTGGTTCGTCTCAAAACAACTGGAAGGGCGGAGATTGCCCATGCCATTGCAGAGGCCAGAGAGAAGGGTGATCTCAGGGAAAACGCAGAATACGATGCAGCCAAAGAAGCCCAGGGCTTGCATGAAGCCAAAATAGCAGAATTGGAAAACGCCATTGCCAATGCCAGGTTAGTGGACACAGATACTATAGATACCTCCAAAGTATCCATACTGACCAAAGTGACGATTACCAATACGGTTACCAAAAAGCAGGTGACTTACCAGATCGTTTCAGAGAAGGAAGCAGACCTCAAATTGGGTAAGATTTCTGTAACATCTCCCATTGGAAAAGGGTTATTGGGAAAGGTTGTGGGTGACGTGGCTGAAATCCACGCGCCTAACGGGGTAATGAAATTCAAGGTTGAAAAAATAGGGATCTGAGCCATTACCATGACACTGTTTTCTAAGATTATTGCCGGGGATATTCCCAGTTATGCCGTGGCGGAAAATGACCAATTTTTTGCCTTCCTGGACATATTCCCCCTGGTAGAGGGGCATGTATTGGTAGTGCCCAAAGTAGAGGTAGACCAATTTTTTGATTTACCTGAAACCTTTCTTTCGGAGATCTTGTTATTTGCCAGGCCCATAGCCAAAGCGATTGAAAAAGCTTTTGATTGCAACCGGTGCGGTATAAGCGTAGTTGGATTGGAGGTGCCTCATGCGCACCTGCATTTGCTGCCCATTAACTCGGCAGATGACCTGAATTTCACACGGGGTAAACGCAAGCTTACGCCTGAGGAATTGGAGGCTATTCAGCGGAAGATTATCGGGGCGTTGGCCTAGCCGACGCGTCCTGGGTTCTGGGTCAGAAAATCGGCCCAGGCGTCTTTGGTTTTTTTGGTGCCTTTTTTGCCGGGAGTCAGCGTACCTCCGATGGAAGACTTCTGATAATGATGGCACAAAGCAACCGCCACTCCGTCTGTGGCATCCAGGTACTCTGGACGTCCTTCAAAAGAAAGAATATATTGGAGCATTTTCCAGACCTGCTCCTTGTCCGCATTTCCGTTACCGGTAATGGTTTGCTTTACCGTTTTGGGTGAATATTCCATCACGGAGAGACCAGCCATCATGGCCGCAGCAATGGCTACACCCTGGGCTCTTCCCAATTTGAGCATACTTTGCACGTTTTTCCCAAAGAAGGGGGCTTCTATGGCGAAAGAATCCGGCTTATATTCGTTAACGAGGTTGCTGATTTTTTGATGGATCAGGTGCAGTCTTTCATAGCTGTCTTTCTTTGCAGACAGTTTCAGCACGCCCATAGTCAGTAAACGTGCTTTCTTATTATCCACCGCAATCAATCCATAACCCATGACCAGGGTTCCAGGATCGATGCCCAATATGACTTTCTCCATTCCCCGAAAGATACGTAGGTTTGATTATTATTTATGCCTGTTAACCGTAAGCTGAAAATATTCCT
>CAJCIQ010000103.1 GCA_903970475.1 Beijerinckiaceae bacterium | reverse complement strand
ATGTAGAAGTTGTTATATTGAGAGAACTTGCCTTTCAGCAGCTCGATCACTTCGTTTTTCTGATCTTTTGTCATAATACGTCTTTTTGAAGATCCATTAAATGGTTACTGACTTGGTATCGATGAGGATACCGGGGCTCATCGTGGAAGCCATGGAGAGACCTTTCAGGTAAGTTCCCTTAGCTGTGGAAGGTTTCAGCCTAATGATGGCATTGATCAGCTCCTGGCCGTTCTCCGAGATTTTTTCCACACCGAAGGAAACCCTTCCAATGGAAGCATGCACGATACCAGCTTTATCGACCTTGAAGGCGATTTTACCACCTTTTACTTCGTTTACAGCGGCTGCCACGTCATTGGTTACCGTACCCGTTTTAGGGTTAGGCATCAAGTTGCGGGGCCCCAGGATCTTACCCAGTTTACCGATTTTAGGCATCACGGAAGGAGTGGCAATAATTACATCCACATCGGTCCATCCACCTTCAATTTTTTGGATGAATTCGTCCAGACCTACGTAATCTGCACCAGCAGCTTTTGCATCATTTTCCTTGTCAGGATTGCAAAGTACCAGAACGGATTTGGTTTTACCCGTACCATGAGGAAGGGTAACGGTTCCACGAACAGCCTGATCGGCTTTCTTTGGATCTACACCCAGGCGTATATGTAAGTCAACAGAACTGTCGAATTTAGTGCAGTTCACCTCTTTAACCAGGGAACTTGCTTCTTTGAGTGAATACAGCTTGTTGCGATCCACTTTAGTTTGAGCCTCTTTTCTTTTCTTTGTAATGGCCATGTGTCAAGTCTTTTGAGGTGAAAGGATTAATTTTCCCAGGGAGCTTTACCGTCCACAGTGATACCCATGCTGCGAGCCGTACCGGCTACCATACGCATGGCGCTTTCTACCGTGAAGCAATTCAGGTCGGACATTTTGTCCTTCGCAATGGCTTCTACCTGGATCCAGTTTACCTTACCGACTTTCACACGGTTGGGTTCTTTGGAACCACTCTGAAGTTTAGCAGCTTCTAACAATTGAACAGCTGCGGGAGGGGTCTTGATGACAAATTCGAAAGATTTGTCGGCATAAACGGTGATCAGTACAGGTAATACTTTACCAATCTTATCCTGGGTCCTGGCATTGTATTGCTTACAGAACTCCATGATATTCACACCCTTAGAACCCAAAGCAGGTCCTACGGGCGGTGCAGGGTTGGCCTGGCCGCCTTTCACCTGTAGTTTTACGTAACCAGTGATCTCTTTTGCCATGTTAAATGGTTTTTGGTATTAGCGTCCCGCTTGTCCCCAGGGCTTTTCAGACCCGAATACGCACAGAACTCCCAAATTTGGGACGGCAAAGATACGCAGTTCTACGGAATAGCAAAGTATTTCTAAAGAAAAGCCCGGCTAATACCGGGCTTTCATGTGTAATTCAGAGGTTTGCGTTCTGGGAACGCTATTTATGTGTCACGTTGAGGATACGTATAACGACTTCATAGGTACCTGGCACTTGGATCACTAATGGGAAACGGAGGAAATAATCATACTCCCCATTCTGAAAGGTGCCCAGGTAATGGGGATCGGTTATCCCCTGATACATTCCCGCCTGGGTTGGATCCCAAGCTGAGGTGCTATCGATCGTAACATAAGGGGCCTGTATGTTATAATAATTATTTTCACCTTCTGGCAATTGGATAATGGGCCAGGGAGTCGCTGGGAATCGTAAAGACATACCTGTATCTGTGGCCACATAGGTATCCGGTTGAAAATTCTGTAGGTTTTGCAAATAAGCCGGAATGGGATTCAATCCGGTAGCTGGCCGCCGGGTAATCTCTCCTTTTTTGAAATCAAAAGGCACCCCATTACGGTCAGTCACTTTCACTATAAGGACGTTAGGTGTATCTGCCAAGCGGGTAACGGTGAATGCGTCAAAGGGGTTGTTGGCTGCTTTGCTGAAGGTTTCAGCTACCCCGGCCTGCCCATAGAGCGCAATCTGGTTTTCAAAACTACCCTGTTCAGGCGCCATTTCCAATGGCTTTCCATCGAGGACTACCAATTCCATAATGGAATCCAGTAATTCACTGCCACTCCCATTACTCAACTTCATATCCATATAATAGGTCCCCACAGGGATGTTCAGTGATCCTGCATTGGTCACTATGGTACCATTGGTGGGATTGACCGTAAGCGGAGTAACCATCTGGACAGATTGTTTGGCCATAATTTGGGCATAGCTCGTATCTGTAGGCAGCAACGTAGCCGTCCATAAGGCAACTGGATAAGTTTTGCTGAAGATGGAATCTACTATATTACCGGCTGAGTCGTAAATATGGGTCCAGGTAAGGGCGAAAGGCATAGAAGTACCATCCGACATCAGAGAGGCTGAACTGTTTACCCTACCCCGGATGAAGTCGAACTGATCATTTCCATACTGGACATACGGACTCAGGTACCCCTTTTCAATTTTAGTGCAGGATAATACCATCCCGGACAAACTGATCACCAATATAGTGAACCCAATTATCCATTTTTTATATAAGCGCATATCTTAAGATTTAAGGGTTGGTGCCGTAAAAGAAAAGCGTATGGGAATTATCCAACGCCTCAATGTATCCGTTGGCTGTTTTGATATTGGATGACTTCACGATCGTTTGTATCCCCACTGTGGTAGAGATCTGGCTGATGGGTGTATTAGGTGGTACCGATCCCCACAGCTGGGTGAAGGTCACTATTTGAGGCACACTGGATATGAGATTGGTGCCGCTACCAGAGAATGCCCCATTGGTGGTGTAAATCCCATAGCCAGTAGAGGTAGACTTTGAGTACTGATAACTGATGTCCACTATATCACCCGCTAATCCGGTTGGATACTGTACCCCATCGGGCGTAAGCGCGCTGTTGGGCAAGGACTGACCGACAAAGTACATCATCAGGGAATCCCGGGTACCGTTGATATTGTTTACGATATAATAGATCAGGGAATCCAGCCCGAATTGAGCATAGGGGTTCACGCCCTGCTCAAATATCGTTTTAGCCTGCAGGTAGTTAAGGATAGAGTAATTGGAAGGGACAAAGAAGGTGGTGCCCTGTTTGTTAACCTGGTCCTTGAGTCCTGCAGTATCAATGAGCATGATCAACGTATCATACTGGGGTATGGCCTTCAGCACATCATACGTCAGGGTAGTAGCATAGGCGTTGGCGTTTTCTGGTGTACCACCAATGATATAATTCTTCTTACAGCTAACCAGCAGGATAGCTGCAATGCATATGTATAGAGGAAGAAACTTTTTCATATTAATGCTTTTGAAATGACTGGATTAAGTATGAGATGACCACCAGGGAATCTGGGTCAGCAGTTTGTCTTCTGGCAATAAGGTTCCCATATCCAGGGGGAAATAATAGCCTTGTTGGACAGTGTTACAACGACCGGCGGGGTAACCCACATACTCCATTAATGACAGTGTTGGCTCTGTCCTTATGAGGTCATAATACCAGGATCCTTCTCCGATAAATTCCCTACCCCTCTCTGCCATAATTTCCATCATCATAGCGGTAGGATTAGTGGCTTTTTGATAAGAAGTAATGCCAGCTCTGCCTTCTGTCACAGCCAGGTCCTGAGAGGCGGCCCCCAGGTTGCCCAGAGAAGCTTCCGCTTCCGCATCCAGGAGGTACATATCTGACAGGCGCAATAACACCAGGTCGTTGTTGATATAGGGATAAGACTCGTTGGTCGGATTCTGATAGAGGAAATTGGCGTATTTAGTCAGCATATAACCCGCAGAATCACCATTGGATGCCGGTATGTGTTCCATGATGGCACCTAACCTGGCGTCATTGGTATCCTTAAAAAGGAAAGAACCCAGCAGCCCATATTTGGGAGCTATCCAACAGTTGTAATTCTGGTTATCTACCGTATCACCTTTTAACCATTGCCCGAAGAATCCAAACTGAGCCTCCGCCCAGGCATTCTGGTCCTGAAAATTAGGATCATTGGGGTTATAGGTCATGGCCAGTTCAAAAATGCTTTCGTAGGAAGTCTGTCCAGCCCAGATATTGGGATAAGTGGCCATGGGCTCCAGGGAATACCCACCCTGTGTAATTACTTTCTGGCAATAGGCATGGCAGCTGTCATAGTTGTGCACCCAGGCATATATTTCTGCTTCCAGGGCTTCTACGCTACCCTTATTAGCCCGTACAGAAGCGGTTAAGGTACCGCCCCCATAAGTCATGTAAGCATCCGCATTGCGAAGGTCCGCCAGACAGCTGTCCAGTACCTGGGCCTGAGGGCTCCTGGGAACCGGTGGTACGTCGCCGAAATTCACGTTGTTGTACACGCTGGTGACATATACAGGATCTCCCCAGATTCGAATCATATAGAAGTAGGTGTAGGCCCGGACAAACCAAGCTTCCCCCAGGTAATTGTTTTTGATGGCCTGAGAGGCAAAATCGTTATCTGGCATACTGGGCACGTGGAGCAGCATCAGGTTTGCCTGAGCAATCAACGTATAGAAGCGACTCCAATTCTCCAGGTCTTCGAGGTAGGATAAATTACCAAAATCATAAGTAGGGTTGGAATAACCTGTCAAAGGAAATAGGTTCCAGGCAGCGCTGCTGTTCACAGACCATACCCCGTCCACCAAATCTCCATTCAGGAAAAAGGAATTGGTGCTCCTGAGGTCACTCCTCAGCAAACCATACATGGATACGGCTGCCTGCTCCACCGATTCCTGAGAAGTCCAGAAGTTGGCACTGTACGTCGCATCAATAGGGGCCTGATAAATATCCTTATGACAGGAGCTGCATAGAAACATACAGCCAAGGATGCCTAAGTATAATAGTTTCTTCATTGTGTTTAATTTGAATCCTGATTAGAATGTTACGTCTACGCCGCAGGTGATTTTGATGGGAACAGGATAAAGCCCTCCAGTGTATACACCCGTCTGATCAACACCTTCCGGGTTAGGGATATCGGCCCGTTTGAGCGTCCACACATTATTGGCCATTGCATAGGCGTGTATATTGTGGGTCTTCAAACGCCTGATCCATTTTTCCGGAAGGTCATACCCCAGGGTGACCTGGGAAATCTTGAAGTAACTTCCGTCCTCATTAAACTCTGTACTCATGGGATAAAACTCATAGTAGTAGGCCTGGAAAGGATTCAGTGAAGGGAAGTTCGCCGAGTAGTTGGGATTCTCCGCCTTCTGAGGTGTCCAATAATTCACGCCCCTAAGATCCGGTAACCTGGCGGCGGCAAATCCAGACAATCCGTTGACGAAAAGATTATTGTATTGCTGTTGGACAAAGGTGTTGATAATGGTCCTTTTCCAGGTGAATACCCCCATGATGCTCAGGGTAAGGCGCTTGTAAGTAAAGTCGTTAGACCAGCCTCCGGTAAAACGGGGATTGGGGTCTCCGGAAGGAACCTGGTCTCCGTAGGGGTTACCATTGTTTTCTCCTGACCATACATCACCTATATGATTCACATCTCTCCAGATGGGGAAACCGGGTTGTACGGTGTAATACCCTTTGAAGTAGGTAATGGGTTGACCAGTGTTCGGATTGAAGGGAATCTGACTCTCCCTGTTGTACACGCCTGCATACAGCAACTGGAAAAGTTCATACACCGGTTGCCCCACCTGATATACGCGGTTAATACCATACCAATCAGCGTTCACAAAGGTCCTGTTGTTGTTGGGCAGCTTGGCAATGACATTCTTGTTATAGGATACCGTTAATCCTGTATGCCATTGGAATTCTTTGGACTTGAAAACGTAGGCCCCGGCAGTGATGTCTATCCCTTTATTATCCACCCACAGGTCGGCGGCATTGAAGGTCAGGCTTTGGAACCCTGTATAAAAAGGAAGGTTGAAGTTATAATAGTCATTGCTGGAAGTCTTATCATAGAAATCCACTGTCAGGTTTACCCTGCTCTTCAGAAACTGGGACTCAAAACCAATGTCTTTCTGGTAGGTCTTTGCCCATGTCAGGTTATTTTTATCCAACCCATTGGTGTAACTCGGAGAAACGGATGACTCACCATTATACGTC
>CAJCIQ010000102.1 GCA_903970475.1 Beijerinckiaceae bacterium | reverse complement strand
TGAAAGAAAATCCTATGATTTCTTTCCGTTAAGTCCTTAATAGTTACCCTTTGCATTACCTTATTTGCCATCGGGCCCAAAGACGCAGCAGCCGCCTTTGGCTGAAGTACAAAACCCGCGGCCTTCGCGCCCATCACATCGGCCTCCTTTTCCAAGCCGGGATGATCATTGACCGAAGCCCCGTTGCTTAAACGCATGGTTGGTTTCACCAACCCTTTTGCCTGCTGGGCCACATGCCAGGCCTCATGTCCCAGGTGTCGCTCCTGGCCTGAAGCCAGGTGAATATCTTTCCCCTTGGCAAAAGCATGTGCCTCCATTTTGGCTGGTTCATCCGAACCATAGTGCACGCGCACTTCGTCCATGGATTGTCCGGAAAGGTTTTCTATACCTGATTTCAGGGTATCGGGCAGGCCGGTTCGGTTAGGCTTGCGTTGAACGATCGGCGAGACAGGACCTCGCGTAGTCGGCGAGACAGGACCTCCCGTAGTCGGCGAGACAGGGCCTCGCGAAGCCGCCGAGGCAGGGAGCGCTCTGTTATCCTCTATGCATTTTCCACCCCTGCCAGAAGGCCCCTTACCAGAGGACTCCCGGCTCAAAGCCGAGTGACCCAAAGCCGAGCGCACCGACAGCGGCACCGAATCCTTATGCTCCAGGGGATAGCCTTCCATAGCTTATGCCCCCATTTGTATGGTCCGGTTTTCTTTCTTGAACTCTTTTTTCAATCCAGCCATCAACTCTTCCTTACGTACCACCGAATCTCCCCGGCGGACAGCGGCCAAAGCACAGTGACGAAGTACGTTGATGATAGAACCACCGGCTAGTTCATATTCTTCACTTAAGCGATCCAAATCAATATCAGAAGCCAGCGAACATTTCCCGGAAAAAGCGCTTGTCCACAATTGATGTCGCTGCCTGACTGAAGGCATGGGAAAATAGATAATGGACTGGAACCTGCGGGTAAACGCCTCGTCTATATTGGCTTTGAGGTTAGAGGCCAGGATCACCACGCCCGGAAAGTCTTCTATCCGTTGCAATAAGTAAGCCGTCTGCTGATTGGCATGCCGGTCGTTGGAAGAATTAGCCACCGTACGCTTTCCGAACAAGGCATCCGCCTCATCAAAGAACAGGATCCAATCCCGGTGTTCAGCCAGGTCGAAGATGCCGGCTAAGTTTTTTTCTGTTTCACCTATGTACTTAGAAACAATCATGGACAGATCAATCCTGTACACCGCCTTTCCGGAAGCCTTTCCCAATAAGGAAGCAGTCAGGGTTTTACCCGTACCAGGGGGGCCATAAAACAAAGCCCTGTACCCAGGCTTGAGCCTTTTAACCAATCCCCAATCCTCCATCAGGAGCTGACCGTGCTCCATCCAGGTCCGAATTTCCTCTACCTGACTGAGCACACCAGGATCCAATACCACGTCCCCCCAATCCAGCTGGGTACTGATGCGGGTAGCAGGGAAGGAAGCATTGTTTTGTTCTTCATCCTGAAAGCCCGTCATAAAATAATGATACCAACGGGGCGAAAAGGTCAATAACCCATTGAGCCTCGGAAGGTAGGACTCCGTAGTTTCGAGTTTAATCACCTGCTCTTTAATCAATACATTGGACTTGTCCAATACGGCCATTGCGTCAAATCTACCTTCCGGATTGCCCACGGAGGCTATAAAACTGAAGGTTTGTCCGGTGGGAAGAAAACCACTGTGTTGTTTATCCAACACCCCTCCGAATTCCGTATAGGCCCTATCATAGACCTGGTTCTTCCCTAAAAACACGTCCAACACTTCCGGCATCCAATGCGGGGCCAAAGCCAGGGCCAGGGCCAGTCTTTGATACGTATTCAGTCCCCAGGTCTGCACCATTTGGCTATAAGGGCAATCAACTCCATCAAAGTCAGGCGGAGGTATGTCCTGCCAACGCTGTTCATGGCCCTCTTGCAGAAAATAGGTAGCAAAAGCCTGGTCAATGACTTTTTGCAACCATCCCATTTCTTGATGGAATGCGGCTATGACCTGTTCATTGCTCATAGGTTTGAAATAATTTTTCCACGTCATCCAGGTTAGCATCTGTCCAACCAAAATACAGCAATGCCGTATTCGGATTGAGTTCATTAGCCCTGAGCAAATCCAGGATACTGGCCTGTACCGGGGCGCCATAAGCAAACCGGGAAGCAGGCTCATGATAAAACTGGTCCTTAAAGAAACCAGCCGCCCACTCATGTTGGTCGAAAGCCAAATTCAGTCGTTCGTTGACCCAAACACCCGTTTGTTCTTCTTGTACGACCAGTTTCTTAGCCCGGTAGAATCCTGGTCTACGGTTGGCCTCCCTGTGGTAGCATTCAATGTCCTTAGACTGAATGGTCCTCGACGCCGTATGCCCGAATAGGTCAACCAACCCAAAATTCTCTTTATCAGTGGCAATTTCCAGTTCGGCTTTGTCTGACCCCGCAATCACCAGGGTCCAATCAGCGGCAGTCGCCACTTCCGTCACCAGGTATAACTCCCGGAAGGAATAATGGGTCTGGGTTAAATGAATGATCAGGGATTGACGGATGGCATTGAAGTTTCCCATTCGCACCGACTGAGGATCATTTCCCTTAAACATAAAACTACCCGCCTTATCAAAAGCCAGTACCTGTTTGCTGTATTGGAAATCACCCATCAGGGCTCCTTGCCCGCTACCCCTTCCGGAGTAAGGTTTGCTCACCCCATCACTACATTGCCATCCAATAGGATTGAGTGCTGCCCCGTAAAGTAAGCCGGCTTCGTCCCTGTGAATAAGGCCACCCCTGAAAATATTACCCAGCATGACCATTTCCCCATTCCTGATCTGGAAAAAGTCTCCAGGATATACCGGCTGATTGAGCGGTTTGGTAGGGATAAACCCACCCGTGCGCATATAAAACTGCCTGTAAAAGTTTCTATATACCGAATGCATATAGGTTCCATTTTGGTGGAAAAACACTTGCTTTAATGCAGTCGTCCTGACGCTTGGCTGACCGCTCCGCTACGACGCGAGTGCCGCCGCATTGGCTGCCGCATAACCCGCCTGTAGGGATTTCAGTTTCACCTGAGCCTTGCTGAGATCAGAATTAGCTGCGTTGAGTTGCGTGGTGGTCAGCTTCAGGGCACGTTCCATCAGCTTATGATTGGTGCCGGCGTCTGTGAAAGCCTGATAAATCAAATCCTTCAGCGATTTAAAATCCTGAACCTGTAGGTCTTTTCCGGTCAGCCATTGACTTAACTTACCCGCCTGCTGGTTTTCCAAGGACAGGGATGCTTCCAGTTCCATGTTGGATTGCAGGGCAGCAAACACGGCCTTCAGGGCCACCAGGGTCAGGGACACGGCGGTATTGGCGTCCTTGCCGGCCGTCACCAGCCAGCTTACCAGGTCATCCGAAATCAGGGGGTTCATGGCCTTTTTACGGGCGACCAATGCAGAAAGCTTATTGACCAGATCGGCGGAATAGATCAATTTCCTCATGATCGCATTGATGGAGGATGTCAAAGTCCTGATCTTGGTATTAGCGTCCACCGATTCTGTAAAAGCCAGCTTAGAAGAAGCCTCCAGGTTATGGGCACTTTGCACCATTTGATCGATCAGGACCTTATTGTTATAAGCCAATGTCCTGTTAGCATCCGCAGCAGCGAGGTAGGACTGGAAGTTTTGCACTTTCAGGGAAAGCGATTGAACGATTACCTGAAATTGATCTACATTCTGCTGCGCATCAGCCAGCAAAATGGACAGATTATCCAGCTCCGCCTTTTTGGCTTCGGTTATACCATAACGCTTGGGGATGGGCTGGAGGACAGGAGGCATTGATGTAGTTGCCATAATTGGATAATTAGGGAGTGAATAATTATTCAGAATAGGTGAAGTTGGCCGTGGACGCTACGTCAGACAGGGCCGGTTTAAACTGGGAGTGGTTGGCCTCTTCTACCCCGGAGGCGCTGTATACCGCAGGGATATACACAGATCCGGAAGTCAGTTGGTTCCCAAAATTGTCCGTTGTCTCCGTCCCGAAACCCATGGCATAGAGGGATTGTCCATTTTCCAGGGTAAGCACAACAACTGCCGGGGTATAATTTCCAGCAGATACCTGGCCTGCAATGGTGGTATTAAAGAAGAATCCCGGTTTGCCTCCTTTGTCCGGATGCAGGGCATCCAGCGCCGTATTCTTTTCCTGAATAGCCGTGTCCAACTGATCCTGGGTCGTCTTAACCGTGGTGGCCAGTTGGGAGGTCTTATCCTGAACCTGGGTTACCTGGTGTTGCAGTGCTGTAAGCATGGTAGCACTATCGGCAGTAACCGAGGCCGTTAGCTGCCCCTGAATGCTGTCCAATTCCCGGGAAGTCTGCTCCTGATCGCCAGACAGTTGAATCAACTGCGATTGCAGGGATTGGATCTGCGGATCATACTTAGAAGCAATGGCCTCTGCTTTTTCGATTTCAGCATCGATCAGGTAGTGGAAGGAGGCCTTTGTCAAGAGGTAATTCGCGGTATAATCCGGTAGCAACATGCAGCGGTATTGGGGCTTAAAGGATGCTTTATCGCCTGCCACAAAAAACAATACATAAGGCGTTGAAGGCATATTTTTCCATTTGCTGATGGCGTTTTTAATTTGTGTATCCTCTGGCTCTGTGCCCGCTATCAATTCCTGGGTTTTCCCTTTTACCTGATAAATAAAGAACTGACCGCTATCAACGGTTTTAAGTTGATTCTGCAAGCAAAAACGCTTGGAAGGAGCCGACAAGAAATCGGAAAAATCATTGAGTTTGCGCTTGTACTCATCCAGGTAGATGGCAAATACAAACACCACATAATTTTCTCCCAGTTTGATCATATCTCCGTCCGAGTCTTTCAAGTGCGTACCAGAAACATGCTTGGTCGAGAATTGCATGATCTGTACGGCCTGGGTAAGTGTCGCCGGAGCAGATACGCTTTGTTGGGAGGCACCGGTTTGGGCCGTTGAGCCCCCTGTGGGCGCAGCGGACGTGGGCCCCAAAGTGCTTGTGGGCGCCGCAGACGTAGACCCCGAAGCGCTTGCGATCTCGGTGGTTTCAGCGCCAGGGGTTTCAGGACCGGTAGTCACCGCCATTTTTACAGGGATCAACCGCTCTGGGCTGGTCATAAACAAGTTCTCCGCATTGGACAGGGTAAAAACAGTCTGCTTGTTTTCTTTGACGACCACCAGGTAATAACTGTCCACCGGGTAGAAGGGCTTCCCGTTTTCTGTATCCGAGGAGAAGGGGCTTTTTACCCGATCAAAACGGACGGAAAATCCAGCATTGGTTACATCCAAGACTTGCAGATCCAGGTTCAACTCTTGGTTGGTGGCCTGGTAAGCAGCCTTTACGGCCTTGTAATCCATTTCTACATCTTCCAGGCTTCCTTCTTGTATTTTTTCAGCCGCCAAGGTGGTAGCCAGGTTGGCATTATTGGTTACGCTGGTCTGGTTGGCTGCATCTAATCCGGTAGAAGCAATCGTTAAAAGGTTAGCCATGGAAGCGGCTGTCGCCTTAGCCGTATCCAATACGGTTCCTCCTGAGATCTCAGAAACGGCCATCGTGGCATCCATGGCCATTTGGGAGGCCTGCTCCGCCGCATAAGCCGTGTCATTGATCAACTCCCTGACCATGCCGGCCTGGTTGAAAATATCTGTTCCATAATCGGCAGCATTGACAATGCTGAAAATATTGCCTACGTCTCCGGCCAGTCTCAGGATGGCATTGGAGGCCACCTGCACATTAGCCGCACAAACCGAGGTATTGCCAACGGCTTGTTGCATGCAGGTACCGGCCTCAGTGGCTGAGGCCAGCGCATTGACGGCAATGTTATTGTCGTGTACGGCCTGGGCCTTTACGGCTTGTTGAAAGGTACATTGGGCGTTAGACGCTTCCAACAAGCCGTTGGCGGTTATAGCTGCCCCTTGAGCATGATAGAGGCTGAACATGGTTGCATTCACCTGCGATTTTACCTGCAACTGCTCCTGGCCTATGGCCTGTAGGGAAGCAACCACCGTCGCATAGAGGTTTTCGTTGTATGAAGTCATATTTTTAATTTTTAGGTCCATTTTACATGAAGCGGCTTTCTCATCCAGGGAAGTCTTATAATGGAAAAGGTAAAAGGCGACTTATCGATCAATAAGTCATAAGGCCTTTTCTCCACCTTTAGCGCCCATCTTTCCTCCGACTCCGACAGGAGTCCATTCCTGACCAGCCAATTTCCCCTGAAACCCTCAAGGGTACAGGCACCGATGACCGGCCAATAACCAATCGCGGCCTTGATAAGTCCTTCCATCAACGTTTTGTGGTTATCCGAAATGGTAACGCCTTCGGCCACCGGATGCGCTAAAGGCAGACCACAGAGCAACTTGTTCAGCGGCAATAAATGCTCCGCCGTATGGCTATGTCCCGTCACCAGAAACTGCAAATAATGCACCCCTTCCATGGCCTGGGGCTCCCCTAACCATTGCTTGTCCTTACACAACCCCAACCGTTCAAACATCATCAGCATATAGGCGTTCAAGAGCACTAAACCTGCGTTTTTCACCTCCACTATATCCTTTATATTTCCCTTGGCGGGAAGCTTTATATCCAATTTTTCCTTTGAAGGCTTCGCCGTAGGAGCCGCTATAGGGTATGGAAAATGAGTGCTTTTCAGGTGGAAATAATGTTCTACCTCCTTACGATTCAGTCCTCTTTTCATGCACAGATCCCAGACGAGATTGTTCCATAAAAACACAGGCGTCATAGCCCTCCAGTTCTTCGTGCTCCAGGCCTTCATCACTTTCCAGAACAATATACCCTGAAACTCTTTTGCAGAAACGGGTCCTATAGCGCATTGCCCCAGCCCTTGATAAAAGGCTTCCAGGCTTTTTAGCATGGGCTTTAGCCCCCGCTCCGTTTGTCCAATAGCCCCGGTCAGTTCTTTAAAGGAGATCAAGGAAGCCAGCCATTCCATTTGCCGTTTAGGTAACGATTTGCTTCCAACACATCCAATAAAGTCTGAAGGCGCAGCACTCAACCAGGCTCGGATAAGTCCCCCAGCATTTGCTCTCGGGCCGCAGCCCGCATCCCCACGACCAGTAGTTCCACCATCTCCAAGACCAGTGTATCCTCCAGCCCCACCATAGGCGTTTCCTCCTCCCCCACGACCAGTGTATCCTCCAGCCCTACCATCGATGTGCCCCTCGGTTTCCCCATACATCCTATCCATCCATTGCAGTTCCTGCGGCACATACCCATGGCGGATTATAGCGTTTGTAAAGGCGGTCCATTGTCCGGAGCGCTTGGCCACTTCCAGAAGGGACAAGCATTGCTCATTTAGTGCAGGCTGCGCCTTCGCAAAGTCTTGCAGCGCTTGTGGCCGGTCTTGCTGCGCCGGGTCATGCAACGCCATGCCGTGCGATCCATGCACTGCGCCTTGCAACGCCGGGTCATGCAACCCCCGCGCGTGCCCTCCCAAATGCGCATCCAGCGAGGGTATTGCGATATAAGGCCAGACTTCCTGCAATTGGTCTTTCTCCGGAAACGCATTCCAGATGTCCGGTGAGGTCCTTAGCAACAATATCTGCAAGGCTCGCTGAGTCTGAAATATTCGCTGAGTACCACCTTCTTTAATTCCTTTATAAAGGTTTCTGATCAACTGATAAACAATACGCGGGCGATCTTCACAAACCTGGTCAATCAACGTCACCAAGACATTCATTGTCTGGTCCGTTCGAACAGAGGCCGGATAATCTGCTCCCAACAAGGCACACCAGGAATCAGCAGCATGAGGACCCGCTAACTGCTCCTTCAAAAGGAGCAAGCCTTCAATGGGCGCCTCTGTATGATCCGCACCTACTGCCTGTAGGAAAGCGTGAAAAGTAGATTCTTTGGTGGAAGCCAAATCCAGTATATGGGTCCAGATATTCTCCACCAGGGACAGATCAGTTACTTTGAGCGCCGTAGCCGGCAGAGCGGCTGAGGCAGTCGAACCCATTGTCACAGCCGAACCCGTTGCCGAACCCGTGGTCACTGCCGCATCCGTTGTTGCCGCAGATTCTCCCTTTATAAATTTTATCTCCCTGCCAATCGCCTGTATGGCTAACAAAAAATCCGCTGTTATCTTTCGCTTCTTACCTACCGCTTCCACCGCCGCTTCTATCATGGTAAACAACGACTCAAAGGCCAAATGATAGTGTCTGGCCATATGGAGGATATTGTGCTTCATGAAGGCTACCCTATTGAAAAGAGTTCCCCTATCTGTATACAGATAGGTTAATACCCATAGCCAAAGGTTTCTCTTAAAATCAGCCTGATTAGCCTGCACGATGGACTCCTTTTCCTGAATGGTAGACAACTCCGCGGACAGGTCTGTTATTTGCAAATGATGATCAGGCTCCAACACCCGGATGATCCCGAGTATATTTGGTTCTTCCAGCTGCCAGGCCATCCTTTTCCTTACATCCTCATGCTGCTGTCCCACGCGTGCCAACATAGACCCTAAACCGCCAGGGTTAACCTGAAACTGATTCGCCATGAGGGCATTGATGGATCCACTTAACCCTTCATGATTCCAAGGGAGATACCCATGAATCAGGTAATGTTTTATTGCCTCCACCTGTGCACCTATCCCCTCCAGGATTTCAATTTTCTTATCTCCAATACCAGCGTACAACAACAGGTCCTGCAATGCCTTGGTGAGTCCCCGCTGAAAGCGTTCCTCCAGGTTTCGTTCCAGGTTGGTCCAATCCATCATACCCAGGTCAATTTCCAGGGAAGGAATTCTCCAGATCTGGTCAGGCGGACAGAGCTTATCGAAGACAGCGCTGATTTCTGCGATCATCCTGTTTCTACTCCAATCGCCCAGCCTATCCTGAAGGCGGGGAGCCAGCCCCTTATCATCGAAGCGGCTATCCCAGGAAATGGTCGTGACCGTATGGTGGATGGATTCATTCATGGGTAGCCTTTGGAGGATGATAAATCAGGCTGTTGTATATATGGGCAAAAAACGGAATGAAGACCGCCAACTGATTCCCCCCGAAAAACCGGTAGCGCCAACTCAAATGAACAGGCATCCAACCCTGTAAGAGTAGCTCCAGTCTATAATTAAAGCCCGGAGACAACAGGCCTGGAATAAAAGCCGGAAAGATCAATTCCACGTCATTATCAAAGGATGGAAATTCATCAAATCGGGGAATTTCGTACCCATCAGCTGTTTTTACCGTGAACGAATAAGCAGTCCCTGTCAAGGATTGGTAGTGCGTGTTTGTCCCTGGATCCTGTAGCGGAACCAACGTATAGGCGTTGGCGCCATTGGTGAAGATCATTTTATCCTCATCAACGGAGTCCGTTGTTTTTTTGGAGACAGCGTATTGCGTGAGTGCCAATGCCTCCGCATAATTCAAGGGTTCCGCTATGGTATAGTACGGTCCTTTATCGGGATCCTTGGTAAGGACAAGGGAAAAACGAACATAAGCCAGCAACACCCCCTTTTCCATTAAGATCAGCCCTCTCCTGTTGTGTATCATCCACCAGGCCTGCTGTATATCTCTTTGTTTTGCGCTCAAATCATACTGATAGGAAATAAATTCTTTGTACAACACCTTTAATCCCAGCAGTAATCCAGTCGCTAATTCCAATGCGGAATATTGTATGAAGTCTAAATCGCTGAGGTTTTCCACTTTATCCATACGGGAGGCATTGCTGATAAAGTCAATAGCTTCATCTCCCACGAGGATGCGCTCAAAGTCCACTGGCACAGCGCCCAGTTCTTCTGGTAAGGCGTAAGCACTTAAAAACCGATATCCTTTCTGACGCGCATAGGTTAGCTTTGCCAGGTTTTGTAAATACAGGCTTTTACCAATTACCTTATCCTTACGCGGATCCCCGCTATAAATAGTGTCTTCCAGGATCGCATCGATCCATAAGGGAGACTCCCCATGCCTGGCCAGCAGGTGATTCAACAAATCATTTCTGCGCTGAAGACTTTGATCGTCCTCCTCCATCATGTCCATCAGCCCCCGGATATAAGGGTTATAAGGATCCATCTGGTAGGCTACCCAACTTTGGTGCTGGAAAGCTTTTGGCGATTGCATCTCCTTGTACACAGATAATCCATCATGGTCTTTGAGCAAGGGAGCTATATGCGGGACCTCATAAAGGGATTGATAAAAATAAGTGGGGCTAAATCTTAAGTAAGGAACCGGAAACTCGTGTCCCATTCGGTCCTCCTGCACTTTTAGATAACCAGCCCGATCCGATGGCGTTCCGGTTGTTGTATTACGGAAAGAAAACAGTTTGTCTATATTGGCCAACTGCGAAAATTGATTAGCCAGTACCTGATCGATCAGGGTCAGATATCCCTTTAGTTGGCGGGATTGGGCCATTTGAAAATCGGACACATTAGACTCTTTGGCATCCGCTCCTACGGCGAATATTTCGGGGAACGTGTTTTGAATAGAGTAATAATGGTTGATATCCCGGTAAGTACCTGGAATATACGCAGCTTCACCAATCCCCTCCGGTAATGCATCCAGCACCTCGGTAAAATGATGGAGGTCATTGATCAGGGAGGTCTTTATTTGTACCCTTACCCCTTTGCAGTATACCTCCAGCGCATTGTTCAGCGCCGATAACCAATCCAGGACCAGGATCTGGTTATCGGCACAAGTAATTTCTGACCCTTTCTCCCCAAACCCCGTCAGTGAAACCGACACCACTCCTGCAACAGCGCTAATCAATCGGCTAACTTCCATTGTCCTCAGCACATCTCTTTTCGTACCCAAGGCTTCCGTAGCAATGCTCCCTCCCGGTAGTACCGGGCCCAGGTAAGGGTCCTCATCCGTAATGTCATTAATCCTAACGATTGGAAAAATGTATTGACGCAACAAATCCCTTGCCTCTACCAAGATGCTATTCAGGTCACTGGCCGCTGTGATGTCTATTCTTCCAGACACTTCAAAGGTGAGCGGGGTTAAAACCATGGGTAAACCAAACACCTCTCCCAGACTTCTATGCCTGTTCAGGCAATAGTAGGCGGCGGTACATATATCCGGTTGCTCCGCCTGGGCCCGGGCAGGGTTAATCAAGAGATACGTTTTATAGCGCAGGGGTACCCCCGATCCCGTCGTTGATCCCGTCGTTGAGACCGGCGTTGATCCAGTTATCCCTGTTGTCGATCCTGGCATTTCGACCGGCGTTGATGCTGATTCGACCGTGCTCGCGACCCTAGCCCCCGCCGTTGTCGTAGGCAAAGCGACCGCCGCCGTATGCCTCCGTTGCGTCAATAACTCCTTGGGAGATTGAACCAGCGCTGCCCCCGTGGCTTCCATATCCCTTAACACTAGTACATTATCCACTCCGCTGACTTCAGCAATCACACATTTACGGTAATCGTCCGGCGTCACCGGAGCGGAAGTCAAAATTTGTTCAGGCAGGTAAAACTGATCCTTCAGGTTCAATTTCCCATCCGGTCCTGTTAAGATATCCGCGATTGGAAACCCAATACAGTAGCCTAATTCCGTCAAGGCATAACAAACCTGATCTAGTATGGTAACCCCAGGGTCACTGGGATTTAAATTCGTCCATTGCGTACCACTATGTTGTTGTATAAAAGCAAGCCCCTCCCCTTTCAGAAAGGTGAAATCCTGGCCAGGTGGCAAAGGCAGGTCTACTATGAAGGGCGTCGTATTCATGTGGCATAGACGCATTGGATGGAATAATTCAGCCCAGGTACCATTAAAGCCCCAGGAGCCAACGGCTGCACAGCGCTCATAGCCGCGCCTGGGCTGGCGTCCAACATGGTAGTGAAAGACACCGCACTCACCGACTGCACCCCCTCTATTTTTTCCAGCACCTCGGCAACCTGAGCGTCTGTAATGGGTTGATCAATCAACGCCTGAGGCTGACCCGAAGGAATCCAGGGAGAAAGAAACAAGTTAAAAGCAGATTGTACATTTTTAGAGATCCCTTCCAGCGCATACCCTGGTTGGACAATGATGTTTGTGGACAGGTACACGTATTGCCATTGAAAACCAGATACCACAATACCTGCAAACACGGACGTCCTTGCTAGTAAAAAGTCGGTGACCTTTTTTTCCAGGCATGCACTTACCATGGGCGCAAACGCGTGAGGATCTGACTGGGAGCGACAAGCCGGCAACAAGTAAACATCCGTACCTTTTCTGGAAGGGTTATAATAGGGCTTTACATAAAATATACCCGGATACGCATCCTGGATCATACGCCCAAAATCATCAGCACTTACAATTCTGTCTTTGGTCTTAATCCGAAGACTAACCCTTTTGTTCATAGCCTCGGTCGTCTCTGCCGGCTTTCCACCGAAGGAAGCAAAAGGCTGGGCTATACCCATGATTTTAGGAAAGGGCGCAAAGGTTTTGGTGATGGTTCCTGGAGCCAGGGTAGGCGCCACGGTATCTGTTAAATAATTTGATCCCGTTCTTTGGGCCGTGAACCCATTGGTTTGAATCAGTATGGTTTGGGCAACCGTGGAAGGATCCTCTGCCAGCGTGATCATAAACCGGTTAGGTACGGAAATGTCCGTAGGAACAGAAAAACCAAGGATGCCGGAACAACTGAGGTTTGCTGTATTGTCTTGCAGAAGGGTTAATGCCTTCCATTGGTCTTCTGCATAATAAAAGTATCCGATTTGGTTGGATATACTTACCGTAGTGGATAGTCTGCACAATTCGATGTATAGGCTGAGGTAGCCCCCGGGGATGACGTTTTCCAAGTTCAGGAAGAGTATTCCTTGTCCGGGTAGCGCCGAAAACAGGGAAACCTCTTTAGCGGTATTGGCATCCAATAAAGTTTCATTACCCAAAGGATTATATGAAAACACCTGGAGCGGATAGACCGTTGATGGGCTGGTAAGTGAATAACTTACAGAGGCCGTATAGTCCAGGGTGAAAGACTTCAGTTTTGGCACAAAAGGGAGGGCCGGAGGCGGAATCATAGAGGCGCTTTCTTTTCCGTTGATTAAGGCAACGGCGTATACCACATTTGGATACACTGCCGAGCCGAATCCCAATCCTTTAGGGCCGCTCAGGCTCAGGCGCACAAAACCAGTCTGGCTATTGTCCTCATATTTCAAGGGCGTATTTTGTATAATTGGATTCCATACCAATGAAGCATCAGACTTTCCATTCCAAGAAAAGTCGCTGGCGCCAGCCAACGTCGGGGCGCTGCTGGTGCTTGGCATAGGCGAGGGCGTTACCGGTGCAGCCTGGCTCTTGACCGGCGAAGTTGCCTCAGGCGCGGTCTTGGAAGGCCCAGCCCCAGTTCCCGATGCCGGTGCGGAGGATGCAGAAGACGAAGAAGCCACAGGAGCTGCTGGGGGCAGTTCCGTAAACAAACAGGAGGACCCATTTTCATTCTGCATAGTAAAGGGTACCCACCCCGAAGGTTGCAGCCAATCAAAACCCGCTGTAAAACAATCGTTGTTGAAAGGCACGTCCTTTTCCGGGGCAGAGGAACTGCTTTTCTTAGTAAATAGGCCCTTGATCCAATCCCAGACCTTGGAGGTCCAGGAAGTGGAATCATCCATGTTATACTCGTTATTCAGGTATGCATTGTAAGCGACATAATATTGAGCAAAATCATCCGGCAGACTATCCCAGGTTAAATGGAAAACCAGCGAGTTCAAAGGCTTACTGAATGCCTCCGTACTACCTACGAAAAAGTGGCTATTCATCAGGGGTGCCGGACCTAAAAAAGGAAAGGAAGTTTTGGTGCTCAGTCCTCCATTATCATTGTAGAGAGAAAGCGTTTTTACCCCGGTGGTGCTTACATTCAACTTCAAGGTTTGCAAAACAGGAGGAGTCTCTCCTTTCGTGAACTGGCCAAAAACAATTTTCAACTGTGGCCAGACCGTACTAAACCCATCCGGGTTCTGGCTAAAGGCTTCAATAGGCGGGTCACCAGCCCCTAGGGAAAAGACCAACTGGAAGGTCTGCGTCGTGGTCGTAGCGGCGCCAGAGGCCACACTAGACCCAGAGACCCCGCTAGACCCGGTGGACCCACTAGACCCGGAGGATGCGCCAGAGCTGGATGCCGGGCCCGGCATAGAGGCTGCGCCGAGCGTAATTGCCGGTTGAACAGTCCACCATGTGCTAGCCGTACTCAGCGCAAACACAGCCCCCTGAAGGATAGATATATCCAGGGTTCCAGTATAGGAAAAAACACAGGTAATCGTACGCACCCCCTCTCTAAGCAACAAGAGCGGTGATGCAATGGCCAGCCCCAAAGAAGCTACTGTCGAAGTCGAAGCGCCGGATGCCGAAGCGTTGCCGCCTGAAGCCAAAGCCGACCCACCCCCAAAAGTTGCCCAGGACAACATATTCCCATCGGGATCCTTCATCACCACCCCCGGATTGGCAACCGTAGACCAGTGCCATTTTCCATCCCCACCCAATCCCAGCGTCTGAGCCCCGGTAACTGATGCAGGGTTTAATTGCACCTCCTCTGTGGTGCTGAAGTAGACAGGATTTTTCTCAGCATCCAGCCCCGCGACCAACAACGTTTGAGCAGGTAAGAACGTCACCGCATCTTTCTTTGCCAGGGTGGCATAAAGATAAACCTGGTCTGCAATGGCTGGACGCAGGCCTTGTTTCAACACTTGCTGAAAGTAAAAATTCATATGCTGAGTGGCTAACCCATTCAGCTCCGTTTGATGAAATTGCAATAAGTGAACGAAGGTCCTGAGCAAGGTCGTGTCCGGATACTTACTCCTTTGAGCCGCCAACTGGACATACATAGGCCCCGCCCTTTGGATCACCTCGTAAAAAAAAGAAAACAATTGGGTGCCCGCTTTAGATAAGGCCTCCACAATATTGCCCAGGTCGGTGGAAGGATTTTTTAAAGGTCCACTGTCCAAACCCAGGACCTCCCAGAAGGGCGCTTTGTTTTGGTTTTGTTTCCAGGTCAGGGCGTCGTACCTATCAAATAAGTAATAAGACACAGGATCTATTCCTTTACCCTGGAAGGCCGTAGACAAATCCTGTTTCAGCCCTACGATGGCCCAGAAATAGAGACTATAACGTTCACTGATCTGATCCAGCAAGTCTTCTTTCAACGCATAGCTATCGTCCGACAACTGCATGAAGTAAGTCCACCGTTCTATGCGCATGAACACCCGGATCATTTGTTCCATTAACTGACCCAGCAGTATCAGGACCTCCGGAGTAAGCGTATTGGCCAGCAATTGCTGTAGCCGGCTCAGGGTTTGTTGATAAAGCTTATGGATACGTCCATACGGCGTCTGAGCAATATCGGCCAATAAAAACACGGGATCCTTCTTCAGGAAGGGAGACCAATTCCCATAAATCCGGTTATCCTTATCATAAAAATTAATCAATGAAGCAAAGTCGGCTAAAAACGATAGCCGGTCCTGCTCGGTTCTCCCATCGATTAAGTTGGGCCCGGCAGAGAGTGCATCCATCCAGGATTGCCTGACGCTATTTTGGTCCAGGGCGTTCATGTTCCATTATAAATTCGTTCCTTCATTGAGGCAAAAGGGAAAAACATAGTTATGCCTTGTATTTGCCTGGTTGTAGATATAAGAGATATAAATCTGTATTAGCCCGTTGTATAAATCGACGTATGCTACATCTACTTCCGTCACCGTAATCCTGGGTTCATTATGCAACAAGGAAGCCTTTACCGTATCGATGATTTCTCCTTTGAGGGTCTCATCCATCTTCCTGAAGAAATACTGCTGGAGTCCGGAGCCAAAATCAGGTTCGAAACATCGCTCTCCCATCCGGGTCATCAGGATCAGGTCTATGGAGTCATTGACATTGGCCTCATAACTGGTCAGGTCCAATTGATAGGTACCCCAGGAAAAAGTCACGGGGAAGGACCAACCCGATCCCAAAAACAAATGTCCGGTATCGTTGTTCTGACTATCCACCGATCATTACTGTAAAGTCACCCAATACAATTTCTCCTCCATGGGCCGTCAGGTCCCCTATCCTTGCGGCCGGCATGCTGTTGATCATCACAGTTGCCGATCCTTTGACGATGGAATCCGGTGGTCCTACACAGGTCAGGGTATCACCCAATTTGGCGGCCGGCAAACCACCGATAAGGACGGTAGGTGCCCCTGGCGCTAAGATGGGACCACCCACGTGCGGGACAATCCCTGTCACCATGGGACAGGTATGCAAATCGGTTAATCTGGCTGCTGGAGGCATAGACAATTAATTGATCATGATCATGGCGCTTTTTAGGGTAAGCTCCATACCGCTATTGATTTGGGCCATCTGGCTACCTTCTGCTGAATACTGCATGTCGGCCTTTTCTTTGATGTTCATGCCGCTGACCGACACATCTCCACCCGAGGCCTTAACTGTTACGCCTTGGGTCCCACTAATACTCACCTGCCCATCAGCCGTAAGGGATATATTCTTCGGGCTTTTAAGGGCAATACCATCGGAACTCAGGACCAGGCTGTTTCCGTTTTCATCCTGTAGGGTAATCTTCTTATCCTTATCGCTAAAGATGATGGTATTCTTATCCGGCGTAGCGATGGTCAGTATTTTATTGGTATCATCGAACTCAATATTGATCCCTGATTTAGAGACAATGGCTTTGAGCTGGTTATTTTGGTTGGGATCTAATCCCTGAAAGGGCTTAAGTTTTGTAGCGCTGTATAAGCTTCCAAGGATCACCGGGTATCGGGGGTCTTCATTGAGAAAGCCTAATATCACCTCATCCCCTACCTCAGGTAAAAAGAAAGCACCAGCGCCGGCTGTCGCATAAAAAGTAGATAACCTGGCCCATATCCCCGTACCATTGGCATCGAACAAGGGTACCTCTACCAATATCCGGTATTGACTGTCCGGGTCTGCATACATTTTTTTTACAGTACCATTGAATAATCCCCTGGCGCCGGGAAGCAACCCGGAAGCAGGAGGAGACATGACGTCCGGCTCTTCTGTAAACCAGTTTGCGGAGAGACCTATGTTGATCTCCGTTACCCAATTGCCATCAGCAATAACATGTTCCACCTCCGACACAAAATGGTCCCCATTAAATCTATCCCCTAATCCATTCAGGGTTACATACACGCCTGGCATCACTTCATTGGAACCCAGCACCCTGAAAGCGCCCATGATTTTGGAAAAGGAACTCTTCATCAGCTGGGCTTTGGACCAGGCCGTTAAGTCGGCTGTCTGCAAAGGCGCCGTGGATTGCACCTTGAAATCAGTCAATCCTAATACCTTAGAAAGTTGTGTACAAGACAGGTTTCCCGGTCCTGCATAGGAATTATTTTGGGAAGCAGTACTAACGGCCTGGGTGGTAAAATCCCAGGAAGATGCCTGTACCGCTCCTATTTGCGTAATCGCATCCAGGTCGGCATGAAAAGACAATAATCCATCCCCGTAAGTATAGGTATCTACGGATTGGGTATTGGTATCCGGAGGCGCTACGCTCACCGTTCCGTTGACCGGAATCACCAGCATACCGTTGGCTTCTGCCCGCGTAAGGATATAGTCCCAATCGGTGCAATAGTATTGAATCTGCTCGGGCCAGGTGGTATCCGTTGCCGTAACCGATGCGCTCACTCCGCTGTAAGTACCTATGATGGATGAAATAACATCACTGTCTTTCATGTTGGCCCAACTCAGGCTTTTTCTCCCCACAATCATTTTTACCGCGGCATCCCTGCACTCTACCTGTAAAGTGGATCCCGTTACTTCGTCGATCTGAATAGACTGGCGTGTGATGATACCTTTGAATAGCACCTTGTTCAAGTTATCATACCCCGCTTCTATACTCACCGCTGCCCCAGGTACAAAAGTAGCCGCCGAACTAACCTTAAACGTTCCGTCGTCCGCAGATCCGTCCAGTAAGGTAATGACGGCGGAGGGTATCCGGTTTACCCGCTGGGTGATGCGTACAGACTGCACGCTGTATTCATCAGGAATAGCCGTCCCTCCGACTTTGATGC
Source organism: Beijerinckiaceae bacterium (assembly GCA_903970475.1). Lineage (GTDB taxonomy): Bacteria > Bacteroidota > Bacteroidia > Chitinophagales > Chitinophagaceae > Dinghuibacter. The sequence goes on along the minus strand of CAJCIQ010000102.1, from coordinate 3,580 downwards.
TAAACGTGACCAGATCTCCTATATCCATATGCTCAGGGTTGAATGATGGGTGGAAAAACAAGCCTTTCCCCTCCTTTGAGGTTTCTGAACTTATTGAGGTTGTTGTGTCGGGCAACCTGGACGTAGTAGGTTTCTTTTTCCCAGACCTGATAACAAAGTTGGGGAAGGTTCAGACCTTCCACTACTGTAACCAGGTGGCTTACATCCGGAGATTTTTTCTGGTCTTTCTGAGCAACCGTCTGAGGCGCCACGTATTGACTGAAACTCAAGGAAACCTTAGCCCTCAATGGACTGCCATCCGGCCTGAAAAGGGTATATGACGTTTCAAAAGTGTCCAGCAGCCCTTTGAACATCATGTTTTTCCCCCACTGTACCCGCACGAAATTTGGCCGGTGCTTATCTCCGTTATACGTGAATACGATCTTTTCCAGGGCTTTTATTTCATCGGCCATGGAAGTTCTTTTATTGTCTACGATACCTGAGCAATCAATGACGATGTCGAAGCTCAACTTATCGCTGGGTGTCCGTTTATACTTTTGAGAAGGAGCACTGGAATCCGGCGCCTGTTCCTCATTGTATTCTATTTCCTGGTGCAACTTGATGGCATCCGGATTGAGCATGACCACATAAGGAGGCCCCGGAAGGGATTGCCGGAAATTCTTATCCGTACATCCGGTAATCTTCATCATGGTCAGGCTCGCATTGATCATAGTGGTTCATTTTAAGTCCGCCAGGTCGGCGCCAATCATGTTCAATCGGGACCAGCCGCTCATCTCCTGGATGTCCTCGGCTTCGTTTTCTCCGATAGCATCCTGCGGCATTCTTCCAGCAATTGCCTTCTGAAAGCCTGCCATTCCCTATCCCTGGAGCCCGAAGGCTTTCCGGGCGCATGAGCCTGGACTTCCGTCCTAATCACGATTTCGCGGATCTCTATGGGCATGGTATCGTCGTATGTCTGTGGGCGCCCAGCGGCTATCCCGTCAATCAAATAAATTAGCGATGGACGTATCTGCCGTGATTTCGAAATAGGTATACGCCAGTTCAATGGACTCAATGACCAGGCCATTTTCCTGACTCTTCAGATCAGACACGCTGTACTTAACCGGATAGGCCTTGTGGAAAGTCCACATCACGCATACGGACTGATCTGCACCCAACAGGCTCACAGAAATATCGTGGGTCTCCACCTGCGTGGCCAGCCCTTCATCGATGGAACTGGCGCACCAATCCAGCAACTGGGACCCCTTGGGCACCAGTGCCCTTTTCAATACCAGGTTCTGAGAAGTAGATACAGTGGGTAGACGGTATTTGAACCTGTTTTCTCCCCCGCAGACCACTTCCTCCACGCCCAATTCTTTGGTAATACCGGTCACCTCCTGGAAGGCGGCGTCTTCCCCCTTGAAGGACAGCTCAAAGTAAAAGCTGACCGGATAAGGGTTATCCATTGGTGATGGTGAGTTGTTCGTGTGCAATTTCAATGGTATCCACCGCTACTTCATTGCCATCCGACTTCAGATCGGTGCTGGTAATTTTGGTAGGCCAGGCATTGTCCAGTTGCCATTGCATCGTCACCTTACCGGATTCATCCAGGAGTTTGATCAACACGGTCCTGCGTTTGATCGTATTCATAGAAATCTCCGCATGCCAGTTCCAAAAGGTGTTGTCGTTGACAAAAACGCCCCGTTTCATGGTAACGTTCCCGTATTTGACAATGCCCGGCATTTTCTCCGTAGAAAACAAGGGACTATTGCTTTTCCGGTATTCAATGACCTGATTTTCCACGTCCATGCCGGACACTTCCTGAAAGGCCACCCCCTTAAGCTCTGTACCCAGATCTACTTCAAACCTGAATTTCGGCATAGGCCATGTCGCGCCTTCTACGCTGCCGTCATCTGTTGCCATAATGGTATGGTTTTAAGAATGTATAATAATGTTATGATGATGTTGCCATTTGTTGTTGGAAAGTAATGACGATAAACTCAGCCGGATGCACTACAGCCACTTTCACCATCACATTCATAAATCCATTGAGAATATCGTCTGATGTCATAGTGGTACCCAGCCCACAGTCCACGGAAAAGGCGTCTGAGGCTGTGGCCCCTTGCAGGCCTCCGTCCTTCCAAATGGAAGTGAGGAAACTGGAGATCATGGATTTCACCGCTTCCCAGGTGTTCTTCACGTTTGGTTGAAAAACATAAGCATGAGCCGCCAGCTTACAGGATTGTTCCAGCATGATCATGGTTCTTCTTACGGGCAGATACTTCCAGTCCAGGCTGTTCCCGTCCAGGGTACGTGCTCCCCAAACCAGAATGCCCAATCCATTGAAGAAGCGTATGGCATTGATGGATTTACCAGTAATAGCATCCACGTTCAAATTGGCTTGCTGGGATTCAGATAACTTAATGGGTAAAGAGGTCACCCCCACAATAGAAGTATTGGCCGGAGCCTCCCAAACGCCTTCGGCATTGTCAATGGTGGTGATCACCCCTGCCATGCCTCCGCTGGGCGGCAATACGTTGGCGATGGATAGTATATGTTTGATAATCGTGCTGTAAAGGGTAGACGCATTCGTCAACGCATTATTGTACTGGGTCACCGTCAGGGAAGCCGCAGAAGGCGTTTGAATGTTGTTCAGGATGGTGGCCACGCTGGTCGAAGGACTGGTAGCCGGGTTAATCAATGGAGCCAACTGTTTGGTATCACCACCGAACAAGTTGGTATAATCAATGTCTCCAGGCTGCATGATGGTCGTACCTACAAAAGGATAATAGGCCGTACCATAATTCAGCCCCTGAGACCCCGTATTGTTACGGAAGGTTTGAATGTCGTTGGTATAAAGGATGGGATCCGGATTCCTGCCCCCGATGATGTCGAAAATAGCTACCGCCGTTTGCATTTGCGTGCACTGAAGGAGCATTTCCTGCATCAGGGTAGCATTGTCTGAAATCGAAAGCAGTGTTGCTTCCGGGCAGATATACATGGTAGGCTCTTCCTCGTTCAGCAGCAGGGCAAGTCCTCCCATCAGATCATTGAGCAATACATTGGGATTGACGATCTGATCCCCTGGGTTACAAGGCTTACCAGATGGTGGACCATAGGTACCTACCGATACAATATAGGCATCTCCTCCCCCATTCTGATAAAACAGCCGGATACTATTATAGAGGTAATAAATGGTATTGGGATCAGCGACTATGCTGTAATAAGCGCCGCCGATGACCAGGTAGTCTTTATCGGTGGGCTTTGTTTTTTGCTGGACTAAATAATACTGAGGTGCATATTGTTTGGCAGGGGGTGCCGGAGGCGCAGGATCCGGATAACAGAATATGGCCTGGAATTCGGCAAAGGAGCTCACCTTTACGGGTACATTGGTATAGGACTTCCCTTCGTAAGACGCCTGAGGTGTATACCCAATAAAGGCAGGCACGGCGGTGGCCACCGGCACCACTGAATTGGGGAAGGCGTTTTGTTCGTTTATATATACACCTGGCGTAAAAATGGTTGACAAGTTCATAAGTATAAATGTTTTAGTGCGCTATTGATGTTACACATATACATACATGGGTGAGCATGCTTTTGT
>CAJCIQ010000101.1 GCA_903970475.1 Beijerinckiaceae bacterium | reverse complement strand
GTCAATTAGAAATAATATGGAAAAAACACCTGTAAAACATCAAGTGACGGCGCTGTTTCTGGACGTAGGCGGCGTGATGCTGACCAATGGATGGGACAGAAAATCCAGGGAAGCGGCTTCCAAAAAATTCGGATTCGATCTGGATGAGTTCAACGACAGGCACCGCATGACTTTTGATACGTACGAATCGGGCAAGCTGGACCTGGAAGAGTATTTAGCCAGAACGCTTTTTTACGAAGACAGGTCTTTCACCAAAGAGTCGTTCAAACAGTTTATGTTTGACCAGTCCCAGCCTTATCAGGACATGATTAATCTGGTTAAAGACTTAAAGGCAAAATACCACCTCAAGATTGCGGTGGTTAACAACGAAGGCAGGGAACTCAACGAGCACCGCATTCGTCAGTTTAACCTGGGGGGATTTGTCGATTTCTTCATATCCTCCTGCTTCGTGCATTTCCGTAAACCCGATGCCGATATCTGGAAGATAGCCCTGGACATAGCCCAGGTTCCTAAAGAGCATGTGGTTTATATCGATGACAGACCCATGTTCACCCAGGTGGCAGAAGGGCTGGGTATTCGCGGAATTACCCACAAACAGGTGGAGGTAACGAAAAATGAGCTGGCCCAGTTAGGGTTGGTATTATAAAATTTTCCGGCTTCGGGTTTTGCCATTGGTGAACGCCGGGCCGGAATTTTTTTATGCGTGTGCCGCCCACGCGCGGTTTGATCCCTCGGTGGCCACTAACCCCGCTCCTAATTTTTCGCGTATGGATTCCTCCCATTCTGGTTGGAGGATACTGAAGTAAGGCGTGCTCCGGCGGGTGCCATCCGCGTTCTTACGGTAATCCCTCCAGGTGCCTTCGTAGGTTGCACCTAGGGCTGCAATGGCCGTCCTGGATTGTATATTGAGGGCATTGGTCCTGAACTCCACTCTCCAGGCGCCCAAATCATCAAAGGCATAAGCCAGCATCAGAAATTTATTGCTCCGGTTAAGCCCAGTCCTTTGAAAAGGTTTGCCCAGCCAGGTCCATCCTATCTCCAGCCTGTCGTCTTCATTGGAAACGGAAGAAAAGCTGGTACAACCTGCATACTGGCCGCTGACCTTATCTATAATCAGTAAAGGATAACGGATATGCTGGGCCCTTTCTGCTAAGGCGCCTGCTATGTATGTCTGCAATAGTTCTGGTGTGTGGATAGTGCCTATAGTGAATTTCATCAGGTCAGGATCAGAAAAAGCTGACTGCTCAAGGCCTCCTGCGTCTGATAGTTGCAGGGGCCTGAGCAGAGAGCGATTGTTTTCCAGGCAAATATGTTGATCAAAGCGGAATTGCATCCTGGGATATTTGCTCAAAGCTAATGGGTATGTTGGAGTAGGGGGTAGTCCAGAATGGAGATAGAGGATAGTCCAGGGAGGCAGCACCTGACCGGTAATGACCGCTGTGGCCCCTGGCGCAGGCAGGTCCGCTTACTGCAAAACCTGACTCAGGAAAGTCAGGACCGCATACGTACATAGTTGACCGGAAGGACCATTGAGGTTGAAGTCACAACCATGGGTTCCCCAGGGAATGGTTAATAGGTAGTAGGGCACGTGCTCCTCTCCGAGTTTGGCAGCCAAACGCGTACTATGACCATAGGCGACCAATACATCGTTTTTTCCATGGATGATAAGGGTGGGAGGGGACTGGGGTGTAACGGCTTGGGTCGCCGAGCTGGCCGCGTAGTTGTCTGGTACCTGTGCATAGGTTCCACCCAGATAGTCGGACTGGACCTTCCGGGAATCCAGGACCCATTTACTGGCAGGGGACTGATAACCCCAGACCATGTCTGCCGGCCCGTAGTAAGAAATAACGCCTTGAATGCCATTTCCGGGAGCCGTTTGTCCATCCTCGGTTTTGCCTGTAGGGAGGCTATAAGCCGCCATCAGGGCTATCTGGGCTCCTGCTGAACGTCCTAGTAATACAAAGGCATTGGTATCAATTTTTAATAACCCGGCATTGGACCTTAAGAATGTTAGGGCAGAAGCTACATCTGCTATCTGAGCTGGATAGGCATAACGGGGCGCCAGGCGGTAATTGATGGATGCGACGTTATAGCCCATGGCTGCCAGGACATTATTGAGTTCAGGCAAATCCTTGCTGTTGCCGGCAATCCAGGATCCTCCATGGATGATGACTACACAGGGTCGGGGCCCAGGATATTGGGGGCCTTTTTCGGGAGGATGGGAGGGATAGAAATCGAGGCTAAGGGTGGTGTCTTTGGCAGAAAAGGTATAGGTTTTATAATGCGCTGCGGAGACCCCGGGTCCCCAGAGCATACGCATCCAGGTAAAAGGCCTTACCCCCTTGGGAACCGGTCCCAGGGCTGTTTGCATGGAATAAGGCAGACTTGATGCCACACTATAGGCACCTATGATGGGATACATCAGTAAGCCTATCCCTATCCACCCCACCATAGATCCAGCCCGTTTAAGCTTTATACCGGGCATAATGCCCCAAAGCAAGAGTATAGCTACGATGATCAGGAATATCCAGGAATACTCTGTAACCAGGATGGCCAGCATCCACAGGTGGTAGGTCGGGGCCTTAAAAACGGTGAGCAGGGCCACGGCCGTGCATAGGCATAGCAACAATAAGCGCGTCATACTTTAATCTTCACTACTATTTTTTTAACCGGACAGGAACTACCCGCTTCCAGGTTGGGCATGTGTAAGTCTTCAGGAAAAAAGATGGCAAACATGCCTTGTTCAAAACGGGTGTAAAAGGTGGGGGGATCGTCAAAAAGCATGAAATCCGTTTCGGGATCATAAGCTTTGGAAGGTACCTGGTTCCTTAAGGAGCCATGCCCCACCATTTCTACCCCTTTAGCTACATACTGTACATCAATATGGGCACGGTGGGCTTCCATTTTCTCACCCGAGGGATCCACCGTTTCATATTCATTTACGATGGCAAAGACTTCTTCCCCGTCAATGGGGTATTTGCCCTTTTCCAAGGTCTGGGTATGGGTTTGGCGAAGCCACTCAAAGGCTTTTTTAAATTTCTCCCCAAGGGCTTCGTAGCGATAGGATCGGGATAGGTCATCTAAGATCATACTTCATTCATTTCCTCACTAAATAAAGCATTTCTACCCAGGTGGGAAAAAAACGGGGCGTTTATTAGAAAGTTCAGTAAAAATGCCGTAATTATTCAATGTATTTCTTTGGGTATATTTTGCTTATTTCAGCGTTTAACTATGTGACTACAGAACTTGTAAGATTTTATGTCTCATTACTCATCGAACGTTTTCAAAACACCTCTTAATTATGACCAAAGAAGGCTCCCTCTATCAGTCAGTTCTTGTAATTGATGACCACAATATGGTGGTGAATGGAATAAAGTTGTTGATTAAGGATCAGTTCAAGGAATTTTTACACGCAAATGATGGTACCTCCGGCATAGAACTAGCTGTGCAGCATATGCCTCAACTGGCCATAGTAGACTACGTACTGCCCGATATGACAGGAGATCAGGTCGTTAAAGAAATACGGTACCGGGTCCCGGGTATCCGCATATTGGGATACTCTTTTAATGTAAACCCATCTTCTGTGATGAAGATGTTCGAATCAGGCATCAATGGGTATGTCATTAAGAGTGAAAACGATGAGGAATTTACCAAAGCGGTGCATTACCTGCTGGAGGGTAAAGATTACTTCTGCAAGGAGGCCAGGGGACATATTATTAACCGCATTTCTCTGGAAGAAGACCATACCCGTTTGATGGTGGCCAACACTGAATTTACCGCTAAGGAAATAGAGATCATACGCCTGATCTGCCGGCAAAGAACGGCCCGGGAAATCAGCCAGGCCGTATTCCTGTCGGAAAGAACCGTAGAACAATACCGGAGTAATATCTCCAAAAGGATAGGAGCCCGTAACATGGCTGGCGTAATCAAGTTTGCGCTCCAGCATGGGATTATTTCACTGGAGGATCTCTGAGCCTTGGCGACGCAGGCGGCATGATCTTCGCACAAAAAAGCCCGTCGTATCAAGCATACGACGGGCTTTTTATGTAGGAGGAATCTTATCTAGTTTTCCATATCCACTACCTCATACGCAGGGGTGCCGTTTTCATCCCGTGTAGGTTGGAAATAGGCCGAGTTGTATTGTAGTAGCGTGATGCCACCCGCGTTGATGGTCGTGCAACCATCCGGCAGGTTGTAGACGATGGCTCCCGGAGGGGCCTGTACTACCTGGTACCCACCATTTTCAGGCAGGAAGAAGGTGCCACCATAGTATTCATAACCGTACCCATTGACGTATACCGTTATTGCTCCGGAAGGAAGGTTGGGTACTATAGCGCCTATGGGAGGAGCCGTTACCCTATAGCCCCCGTTGTAGGGTTCGTAGAACACCCCCGAATAGTATTGGTATTGCATGTTGTTCCAGGAGATCACCGCTGCCGCAAAGCCCAGGGAACCGAAGAACATGCCCATGGGATACCAGTGGGGTCCCCATCCAACATATGGTCTGAAGGGATGATAATAGTAACGGTTATAGGTATAGAACCTTCTTCCACCCCAGACATGCGGAGGACGTGAGTAGGCAGGACCTGGTCTCCAACCTGGAGGTCTGACCGCTACGGGAGGAGGTCTGTGCCCACCACCATGAGGAGGAGGGGGAGGTCTGAATCCTGGCGGTCTGCCACCAGCAGGCGGTCTTCCTCCACCGGCAGGCGGTCTGGGCGCCGGAGCCGGAGGCCTGACGTTACCTGGAGGTCTGTTACCCGCAGGTGGACGATTGCCCGGGTTTCCTGGATTAGGCCGGTTACCAGGGTTGCCTCCAGGGGGCCTATTCGGCGTGGGTCGAGTCTGAGGTGGCCGGTTCTGCGGAGGGCGATTTTGGACCGGTGCAGGCCGGGTACTGGGAGCAGGTCTCACACTGGGCGTAGACGGTCTCGGAGAAGGACTGGGTCTTACCGCCGGTGCAGGCCGGGTATTTGGAGCCGGTCTGGGGGAAGGTCGGGGTGCCGGTGCAGGCCTGGGTGGGCCTTGCCACAAGGTTCGGGCACTCAAGTCTCCCGCAGTGGTTCCGACAAGGCCGGCTCCTATAAGGAGCATAAATCCTGTCCTTTTAAAAGCGGAGAAAGGTGTCATCATGAATGAGATGTTTAGCATAAAGCCAATATACTGCATTTTAACTTATAAGGTTTATGTAATCCTCAGCGGATTTGCACCTCTATACAAAACTTCATTATGAAAAAGATAGCCATTTGGAGTGCGGTCCTGCTTTGCTTTTGTGTTGTGTCGGTGAATGCGGCGCCTGTTACCGGCACTGACCCCATTGTGGTCCCCTCCATACTGAAATCGGTCATGGTGTTCCGGGAAGGAGCAGAAATGACCCATTCAGCCAGTATTGACCTGCCTTCCGGAAGCGTCACCCTGGCCATAGACCATGTAAGTAATGAACTGGATCTGAGAAGCCTTCAGGTTCATTTACCCGTAGCCGTGAGCTTGTTGGGATCTGTTTTTACCACAGATTACCTCAGCGCCCAACCCAAATCCAACCGCCAGAAATTTTTAGAAGATTCATTGGCTAAGGTGCAAGAGGTTTTAGGGATCACGCAACTGTCCCTGGATAATACAAATACGTTATTAAGTGTATTGAGCAAAAACCAAGAGCTTAAAGGCACAGCAACCGGCATGAACATAGCCGATCTGCAAAAGTTAATGGACTATTATAAGACGGAGTCCACCCAACTGATGCAAACCCGGTATGAGCTGAATAAAAAGATAGATCGGCTTAAGGAGGACATCGATCGGCTCAATAACCAGATCACCGAAGAATCAACCAAAAATACCAGCCCCAGCGGCCGCCTATTGCTTAAATTATATGTCCCCGAAGCCGTAAAAGCCGAAATTTCCCTTTCCTATCTCACGCAAAACGCAGGCTGGTCCCCCTCTTATGAGATCCAGGTAAAGGATGAAGACGGCACTTTAAAGTTGGTCCGTAAAGCAGGCGTACATCAATCTACCGGTCTCAATTGGCAGCAAGTAAATATCGCCTTGTCCACCGGTGCCGCCCAAACCTGGAGCCAGGCTCCCATACTCAATCCTTGGTTTATTGGGTTCCGGGTGGCTCCAGCCCCTTTGGCTTCCATGAACAGTCAACTCAATGACGTGGTCGTCACCGGATACGGAAACAATAAGCAATTCAGTTTTAATAATTCCGCCAACGTACCTGTGGTGGCCTATGAACGTTTTAAAAAGATGGTTCCAGGGCTGGCAGTAGACGACTCCATGAACGCCGATGTGGCAGTTACAGACGAGCAACGCCTCAATACCATATATACCATTAACCATCCCTGCGATCTGCCTTCCAATGGTATTGACCAGACCCTGACCATTAAAACAGAAGACGTCAAAGCCCATCTTAAATATTTTGCAGTGCCTAAATTGTCCTCCGATGTTTACCTATTGGCAGACATACCCGAATGGGGCAATTTGGATCTATTGAGCGGAGATGCTTATATTTTATTGAACGGCACCTATGTAGGGCAAACCAGGATTGATCCTTCTTCTACCCAGGACACCTTTCACCTCACCGTTGGAAAGGATGCCCGCATCACCGTGCAACGCACCAAGATTTCTGACGTCGGCGCTGACAAATTTCTCAATTCCAACCATTACCAGAAATACCTCTACGAGATTACCGTCAAAAACAACAAAAAGGACAATATCGCCGTAGATATGGTGGATCAATTTCCCGTTTCCACCAATAAGGATATTGAGATCAACCTTGATAACAGCGGCAATGCCATCGTGGATAATGAAAGGGGGATACTGAAATGGAAACTAAACCTCAAAGGTGGCGGTAGCCAGAAAATTCAGTTTGGGTATACCCTCAAGTATCCCAAGGATAAGGAGGTGACGTTGCGGTAGGGTCAGTGTCGGCGTCTCTGCCGGCACCCCCCGACGGTGGGGTCCTATTCAGATCGGAGTCTGGTAACTCCTGCAAATCATCTTTGGTCACAATTGCAATCGCCATATTTTCAATAATCTTGAAGACAAATATGGGATTTTGGTTTTCCTAAACCAATAGTGACAATAAATTTGACAACACTAGCGTCTCGTTTAAACTGCCAGATTTTCAATTGATTATATAAAAGTTCTTTGACATCTTGATCGCTTGGTTTCTTAAGTAACTGATTTATTGGGGTTTTGTCTAACAATGAACTACCTAAAATCTGTAAAACCTCATAGGTTGAATGTCCTGTTTTTAGCCGCTGCCGAATGATAGCAACAAGGGTATAGGTAATAACAGCAATATACACCTGTGTTTTGACAGCATTTTCTGTTGTTCCCCAGAAGGATTTTATTTTAAGGTGTTGTTTTATCCATTTGAAAAATAATTCCACTTTCCATCTATGTTTGTAGAGAGAGGCAATTTCTTCTGGTGCCAGATTCAGGTTATTGGTTAAAAAGATGAAGGTTCTATTTTGTTCTTCATCATGGAATTTTATTCGCCTGATCTTTTCAGGATAATCTTTAGCGGAATAAAAACCCTTAAGCTCTCCTGTTTGGTCACATTGCACTCCTGTTTTTTTATTCACCCTGGCGGAATACTGCCTCCTAAATTTAAGGTTGGTCTTCGCTCGGATGACAAAAAACGACTTTGATTCATGAATGATGAAAAGTCGTCCAAAATCAAGGTAGGCCTTGTCAAAGACGTAAAAGCTGCCCGGTTCGTATACTATTTGATCCATTGCCCGGACGTCGTGCACAGATGCAGCGGTTAAATGCATAAACACAGGAATCGAAGTTTGGACGTCGTACTGGGTATGCAATTTAACGGCTCCTTTAGCCCTTCGAAAAGTAGCCCAACAAAATACGTTTAGACATAGATCGATAGTTGAAGCGTCAAAAGCATAGACAGAATTTTAAAATGAGAATTGAGTTGTATCATCTGACATGCAGACCTTTCTTGCTTCTGCAATAAGATGATAAGAAAAATCTTGGAAAATCCTCCAATCGCGATTTGCATTCGATTTTCCGAGGTTCGCCTTTGAAACTCCTTTCCCAAATCCAAGATGATATGCCTTTGGAGAGTGCGCATTGACCGTAAGTACCAGATCACTCAGGCAATCTCTATTGCTCAGTTGACCGTACATCATGCACAGCATTTGGTTCCAGCAGGTAAAATGTCTGACACGATGGTCGCCATTGTAGCGGCTGACTATGGTATCAAAAGTTCGCTGAGGAAGAAATGAAACTATCTGCGCGAAGACGTATTTACCCTGATTCATAAACTCACTGATTTTCAGAAAGTTATGATTTTGGCAATTTCAAATCGTCACGGACCAAAAATCGCCTGAAATACAAGTGCATCAGGACTTTCAAAGAACTACTTACGATCTTAACGAGACACTAATGTAAATGTCATGAATTCAAAAAAGGATCTTTTTCAACAACTAAAACTTTCATTATTCCTCATCCTAATTTCAAGGATGGGCTGGAGAAGGAAGAAATTTATACGCCTAAAGATGGGTTAGC
>CAJCIQ010000100.1 GCA_903970475.1 Beijerinckiaceae bacterium | reverse complement strand
TATGTCCAATCCGGAAGCAGCAATTTGACCAGCAGAAGGAATTCCCGGTAGGTGTTTGTATTTATGCACATAGGCGGCCAACTGATATAAAGGCATGCGCTGGTAAGTGCTGTCAAATACAAAGTCAGACCATCCTGTCTGGGTGATATTTAGTTGTTTAGCAGTTATGGTTCCATTTACGGTAAACAAAGAAAGCGGCGTGCCCGTTCCGATGGCTACATTTCCGAATGAATCGACCACCATTCGGGAAGCATTTCCTTGGTAGTTACTATAACGCAGCATCAACTTTCCTGCAAAGGGACTTCCACTGGCGCTTCCGCCTGCTATGAATTGATAGGCGGAGTTCAGATCAGTACCAAGATTAACCTGGTTCAGACCACTTGTGCCCGATAATGAAAGCATGGATGAGGCCGTCAGATTGCCTCCTACGTTTATGCCGTTGGTGTCGACATAAGGATCCGTCGCTGTTTTTACATTGCAGGTACCCCCATTGGGAATAGAATAAGGGACCGCATTTTGTACTCCGTCGTATACAGTAGGGCTGACTGCATAGGTACTGCTATAGTTGTAGGTGGTACCGCCGCCCCTTAACCAGATAACTATGGAGTTGGTGGAATTTTGAAAGGAAATGTCCTGCCAGCCAGCTATGAAATTGGTAATTTCAGTTTGGTGGGTTTGTGCTTCTCGGATATCTGCATAAATAAAACTCGAACCTCCGCCGTAACCGCTTGCATGAAAACGAAAATAGGCGAGGACAGAACCTTTCCATGTGGTATCCTCGTGAATAGTCCGCCCAAGCTCCATTTTCGTAGCGAAATAACTGTATTGACCTCCGTCTACAAATGTTACCGGATAATAACTATTTACACTGCCATTGACGATAAAATTACCCGTAAACTGGGCTTTGACGGAAGGAAGGTAAGCTAGGATAGCAAAAATGAGTAAAAGCAATGGCTTCTTGCATATCCGGAATAAGCAATAAAATGGTGTTACCTGCATAAGCAAAGTTCATTTTTGTGGTATAGCAATAAGGAGCCTTAGACCATATGGCCGCAATGGGTCATTTAGTAAAATAGTGGATAAGGTCGTAGTAACTATCGGAAATGATATCGTTTCGAAAGTATGTAAAATAAGTTAACGTACATAACCTTTCGACAAAATGAACAACAAAAAAAATATTCCTGATAAATAAGGTTATTGCAATTGCATAATTATAAAATTTGAAATTTTGAAAACAATTCTTCCTCAATCATCAGGCAAGGCGACGAAAACCATATCTCATTATCTGGAAATTCATCCTTATTCAGCCCTTCGGTGTAATCGACGATTTTAAAACCATTGGTCAATGGCGAAAAAGCATCGTCCAAAAACCCTAAAAGATCTGACTTATGCTTAATAGGTGCAGCCAGAACCAATTCAATGAGCGAAGGTACCTTTCGCACTGGCAAGATCTTTTCAAAAGCTATATTATGCAGGGCTGTTAAAAACAGCGGCCAGTCAGAAGGGGTAATTTTCTTTATTCCTTTAATGCATGTCTAAACGAATCCCTATAAAGAGGAGCAGGCGAAATAATCATGTTGGAATTCACTGCCGGAAGGGCTCTGTATAACAGGCCGGGAAGGCGCTCTTCACTATCCATGGATTTCCGCAAAAGATCATGGGCCGTTTCTACATGGGTATGAACCGTTACGGAAGTGTGCTTGTAGGGTAGATCAACCCAACTGGGAAGATTGCTAACAAGCAAGTTGCCTATACTGCTATCCAAAGTCGCGGCCTTGCAAACCGCAATATCCTCAGGTGGTTCACTATAGTGACCAACAGGCGTTTGGTGTTCATCAAATGTTAGGAAAAATCGGTACATAGGAAAGGCTGAAGCTAAAGGAAGAGAAAAGTTACCTTGAAGTTTCTCCGTTAACAATTGAACGTCCATTATCCCCTTATAAGTGACCCCTCTTCTGGCGTTAGGATCTATGGTTATTCTTTCAAGTAAGGTTACACGCTTTATCATGCGGGTGTTGTTGAGACTGCTCTTAATTTAACGAATATTTCCCCAAAAACTTCTCTAGGTCGCAACATTTTCCCCATTCGTTGACAGCCGGTTGCAGGCAATAGGCCGTTGTACTACATTTATCCAATAATTTAGTTTACATGAGTCAGCTGGAAACAACTTCTATTCTTCAGGTTCAGGACCTGAATGTTTTTTATGGCTCTTTTCAGGCGGTCAAGGATGTGTCCTTTGATGTAAGGGCAGGGGAAATATTTGGTTTGTTGGGTCCTAATGGCGCCGGAAAGACCAGTATGCTTAGCGCAGTGGAGGGCTTAATAAAACCCCGCTCCGGTAAAATCACCGTATTCGGCTATGATCTGAAAATGAATCCCCGGGAGGCTAAATCCAATATGGGGGTGCAATTACAGGCAAACAGCTTTCAACCGGAGCTGACCATAGCCGAAATCATTCAGCTTTTTGGTGGCACTTATGGGGTGGAATTATCTAAAGACAAGGTTCAGGACATTTTAAGGGAGATCCGCCTGGATGATTCTTCTACGAAACGTTTTGGTCAGCTCTCCGGAGGACAGCAGCAGCGCGTTTCCCTTATGATAGCCTCTATCCACAATCCACGGATGGTTTTATTGGATGAACCTACGACCGGACTCGATCCTCAATCCAGGCGCCAGCTTTGGGAACGGATTGAGGCTATCCGGGAGAGTGGACGCGCGGTATTGTTAACCACCCACAGCATGGAAGAAGCCGAATCGGTATGCGACCGCATCGGTATCATAGACCATGGAAAGATCATTACCATTGACACACCCGAGTCCTTGATTGAGAAACATCGTCATGATCCCGAAGTGATCCAGGTATCCCGAAAGGGTAGGATCACCCTGGAAGATGTATTCATTGCCTTGACCGGCAAGGAAATCCGGGCCTAATGGGCCAAAAAAGAAAGTCTGGGCCTCATCAAACCGGAAAAGGCCCTGGTCAAAATAAGAAAACAATTCCAGACAAAATGCCAAACTGATTCTTTATGCAAACCCCATCTGTTTCAATTGCACTGCGTTCCCTGATGAAGGCAGATTTTACCACTCAATGGCGTAACCGCCGTTCTTTCATACTGATATTGATCATCCCCGTTATCATACTCTTTTCATTCAAGAGCGCTGTGCTATCTGGAGCACTTACTGCTTCATTTGCCCTGGGTAATTGTATTACGATTGGTTTGATGGCCATTGGACTAATGGGCTATACAAACACCATTGCCAGGGATAGGGATAAAAGAATATTCCAACGCCTTAGGGTTGCACCCTTGCCCAGCTGGTCCATCATGGCAAGCCGGCTTACGGTTCAGATCGCCATGATCCTGGCATTGATTCTGATTGTATTGATTGCTGGAGGCAATATACTTCTTGCCACTTATTCGCCACTTTCTTACTTACTGGTTGTACTTAGCGCGCTTGCGGGCGGTGCTGTGTATTTGGGATTGGGTCAGGCCATAGTGGGATTAATCAAGAACCCCGAATCGGTTAACTCTACCACAAGACTGGTATATTTTGTATTCATCATGGTGGGTATGTTTGGAGAGTCGGGTATACTGGGTGAGAAAATGAAGGATATGGTTGGTTGGACCCCATATGGCACTGTCACAAAGATTTTGTCAGCAAGTCTGAACACTGGAACATGGAATATGGAAGCAACAAATGCACTTCTGGCAACCCTGGGTTATGCCTTCGTGTTTATCGTGGTCGGCATCCGCAACTTCCAATGGGACAGCGGCCGATAGGCGGAAGCGGCCGATAGCATAAAAGCCTCCGGCGCCCCCTACCAAACCCAAGGAACCAACCGCCAGGTCCTACGTTGATAACTACGGTACCGATCCCCAAACCGGAGGATAAGCATTTTTTCCTCCGAATGAATCCGATAACTATAAGCAAGCGTAAGGA
>CAJCIQ010000099.1 GCA_903970475.1 Beijerinckiaceae bacterium | reverse complement strand
GTTCTTTAACGACGTCTATGGCATCTGGAAATGGTTCCAGGTTCCTGAAGAACCCGGGACTATTTAAATATCTTTTCACTACGCCGAAGTGCTCCTGGGGAATGGCATCGCGGAACTCGACGCCATGCAATTGCGCTTCGGAAAGCCGGCGCCCGAATTCTCTTTCATACCAGTTGTTGATCTCTTTGGTTGTGTCTGCCATGGTTTCATCCATGTCAATAGCTAAGCTTAACATTGTGCGCTGATTTTCTCGTCTAAAGTTCCTTAATTTGTACCAATCATACGCCCATGTCTCCAAAAAAAAGTACTGTCATCCTGCTGGGATTGTTTTCCTGCCTGCTTTCTGTGGGAAATGCCTCTGCTCAGAAAACTGCCGGGAGTGCTTCGTCTATTTATCATGATGGGTGGATAGATCTGAACAAGAACGGTAAAAAGGATATTTATGAGGACCCCTTACAGCCATTGGATGCCCGTTTGGATGACCTCATTTCTCAGATGAGCCTGGAGGAAAAGACTTGTCAGCTGGCCACGGTCTATGGATGGAAAAGGGTTTTGAAGGATTCCCTGCCTACAGAGGATTGGTATCATGAAACCTGGAAGGATGGGGTGGCCAACATAGATGAGCACCTCAACGGATTCCCATATTCCTATAAACCGGAAGGGCAGATTCCGATGGTAACGGAGGTGATAGCGCACGATAAGGCCATGAATGAAGTCCAGCGTTTTTTCATCGAACATACCAGACTGGGCGTTCCGGCGGATTTTACTAATGAAGGCATACGTAACGTAGAAGCCTATATGACGACTGGATTCCCGACCCAACTCAATATGGGGATGACCTGGGATACAGCGTTGGTACATCAGGAAGGGTTGATTGAGGGCCAGGAAGCCAGGGCCCTGGGTTATACCAATGTATACGCGCCCATCCTGGATGTGGCCAGGGATCAACGTTGGGGAAGGTTGGAAGAGGTGTATGGGGAAGATCCATACCTGGTAGCGAGGTTGGGTGTGGCCTTGGCCACGGGTATGCAGGACCATTATCAGATAGCGGCTACTGCCAAACATTTTGCTGTTTACAGCGCCAACAAAGGAGCGCGGGAAGGCATGGCCAGAACCGAT
The DNA here is from genome assembly GCA_903970475.1 of Beijerinckiaceae bacterium. Taxonomy (GTDB): domain Bacteria; phylum Bacteroidota; class Bacteroidia; order Chitinophagales; family Chitinophagaceae; genus Dinghuibacter. The sequence goes on along the minus strand of CAJCIQ010000099.1, from coordinate 2,779 downwards.
CCTCAGGTGGCGCCCAGGGAAGTAGAGGATGTGCTCCTTTATCCCTGGAAGAAAGTTATACAGGAGGCGGGTATTCTGGGCGTCATGAGCTCCTATAATGATTATGATGGAATTCCCATATCTGGTAGCTCCTACTGGTTGGTGACCCGCCTGCGCAAGGAATTTGGGTTCAAGGGTTACGTCGTCTCAGACAGCGATGCACTTGAGTACCTGTGGTCCAAGCACCACGTGGCGAAGAACCTGAAGGATGCGGTGTATCAGGCATTCATGGCGGGCATGAATGTCAGGACCACGTTTAATAAACCGGACAGTATTATCTATTATCTCAGGGAATTGGTAAAAGAGGGTACGCTGCCCATGGATACCCTCAACAGCCGGGTTAGGGATGTGCTTCGGGTGAAATTCCTGGTAGGCATTTTCGATCATCCTTATGTGACAAATATGGAAGGGGCAGCTGAACTGATCAATTCCCCCGCGCACCAGAATGTGGCATTGAAGGCTTCCTTGGAGAGTATTGTGCTGCTCAAAAATAAGGAGGGAATTTTGCCCCTGGATAAAGGACTTAAATCCGTAGCCGTTATCGGTCCTGATGCGGATAATGATGAGTATGCCCATAATCAGTACGGTCCTACTGGTGGGGAAAGTTTTTCGGTATTGGGCGGGATCCGTCGTTGGGCCGCCGGGCGTGTAACCGTAGGCTATGCGAAGGGGTGTGAATTGGTGGATGCCCACTGGCCGGAAAGCGAGATTCTCCCGGAACCGCTCTCAACGGCAGAGCAGGCTTCCATAGATAGTGCGGTGACCCTGGTGAAATCCAGTGATGCCTGTGTGTTGGTAATCGGTGGCAATCGTCGGACGGCAGGTGAAAGTAAAAGCCGGACGGACCTCGATCTGCCCGGTCATCAGCTGGACCTGGCCAAAGCTGTTGCCGCTACCGGAAAGCCAGTTGTGGTTGTGCTGATCGGATCACAACCCATGACAGTCAATTGGATTGATCGTAATATCAATGGAATTATATATGCCGGATATCCAGGTTACCAGGGAGGCATAGCCATTGCCAAGGTCCTTTGGGGAGACTATAACCCTGGGGGTAAACTCACCCTTACCTGGCCTAAGAGTGTGGGACAATTGCCTTATAACTTCCCTTCCAAACCCAATGCTGAAACGGATCAGGGTGAACAAGCCAAAATCCACGGCTTACTCTACCCATTTGGATTTGGATTGAGCTACACCACATTTGCCTTCAGCAACCTTAAAATCAGCCCAGATATACAAAAGACCGATGGGAGCATCCAGATCAGCGCCGATATCAGGAACACGGGTAATTGGGAAGGAGAAGAAGTGGTCCAGTTGTATACCCGGGATGATGTAAGCAGTGTAACTACCTATGAGAAAAACTTAAGAGGCTTTGTTCGCGTACATTTGGTGCCGGGAGAGACTCAGACCGTTCATTTTACATTGGTTCCGGATGACTTGAAGCTTTACAACAGGGCTATGCAGCACGTAGTGGAACCAGGAACCTTTACGGTGATGCTGGGATCTTCTTCCGACACGAAGGATATTCAATTGAAGGGATCTTTTACCATAACAGAATAAGTTTTTATGAGCCGTTGGGTTTCATACCTGCAAAAGGCAGAGGGAGTGGTTGGGCAATACGATGGCGGAGCACCGCTGGCCCCCGTGCTTAAGGAATACTTTCGGCTCTACAAGCAAATGGGCTCTACCGACAGGCGTATTGTATCAGACCTGGTGTATAGCTATTACCGGCTGGGCAGGTCGGTTCGTTCCTTACCTGTGGCAGAGCGGTTGTTATTTGGTCATTTATTATGTCGTCAGGAATCCACTCCGCTTATGGAGGCTTTAAGGCCTGATTGGGCTCCTTTGATGGGCTTGCCCTTGGCTCAGAAAATAGAGGCCCTTTCTTTTCCATTCTCTATAAGGGAGATATTTCCCTGGGGAGACCAACTTTCTTCGGGTGTAGACTGGGACGCCCTGGCTATTTCCCATTTGCAACAACCTCCGGTCTATATCCGTATCCGTCCAGGGTACGAGGACGCCGTAAGGAAAGCATTCTCTGCATTGCCTATTGATGAACTAAGTTCTACTGTATGGCGTGTGGCCAATTCAACCGATTTGGCTAAACTGATGGCTCCAGGCAAGGAGTATGTGATCCAGGACCGGAGTTCTCAGCGGGTTGGTGAACTGATTCAGTTGGCTTCGGCTACCTTGGGTGACAAGGCTCCTCAGGTTTGGGATTGTTGCGCTGCAAGTGGGGGTAAATCTATTCAACTAAAAGATCTATGGCCGGGGGCAAAACTGACCGTTTCGGATTTAAGGACTTCCATATTGCAGAACCTGGACAAGCGTTTCGCAGAGGCTGGGATAAGTTACGAACATGCTTTTGCGGCCGATTTAAGCAGGCCTTATAAAATGAATCCCGGATGGTTTCCAAATGGATGGAAAGGATTTGATCTTGTACTGGCAGATGTGCCTTGCAGTGGCTCTGGTACCTGGTCCAGAACCCCGGAACAGCTTTATTTCTTCAAACAACCCATGGCAGAAGCCTATGCGGAGCTTCAACAATCCATACTTTCCCAGGTAAGTAGGCAGGTATGCCCTGGAGGTTATTTATTGTTGGTCACTTGCTCGGTATTTGCGGCCGAAAATGAAGGCCATATTCCTTTATTGGCTTCCCTGGGTTTTAACCTGGTTAACCAGGAATTACTGGCGGGTTATGATCGGCAGGCCGATACCTTGTACGGGGCCTTGTTTCAACGCA
>CAJCIQ010000098.1 GCA_903970475.1 Beijerinckiaceae bacterium | reverse complement strand
GACTCTATCAAATGATACCCTACAAAACCGCTGGCGCCCGTGATCAGTACTTTCTGTGTCATAACGCCTTCTCGTAGATGCGATACTTCTTATATACTTTACCGTTAACGCTTTGGATTCCTTTGTTCATCATTTCGTTGTTCTCCAGGATCCAGGAGGCTTCCGCACCCAGCATATCCCTTTCAATGCCCCTTTTAATAATGGAGGCATAAAAACAAGCTTCAATACCCAATTTCCTATATCCGTCCACTACACCCAGGGCCAGTACACGAATGCTTTTCACTTTCTTCAAACCCAGCAGGAGTTTAAAGATACCGGTGGGCAACAGCCGTCCCTTACGCACTTTAATCAGGATCTGGTTGATATCGGGCACTGCCAGGGCAAAGCCTATGATCTTTCCCTGGTGTTCGGCTACCAGACATAATTTCGGGTCCAACAGCATCTTCAGGTCCTTGGCCAGGTAATTAAACTCGTTTTCCGTCATCGGCACGAAACCGAGGTTTCTATCCCAGGCGGCGTTATATACTTCCCGAAGCTTTGTCACCTCGTTCTTAAAGTCCTTAATATTTACCGGGCGGATGGTAATACCATGCCTGGTCAAACGCTCCTCAATGGCCTTCTGCAAACGGACGGAACGGTCGCTATAACTTTCCCGCTCAATCCACCAGGCCAGCAGGTCCACCTTCTTATCCAGTCCCGCCTTTTCCAGCAGCGCTGTATAGTAAGGCTTGTTATACGTCATCATCACCACCGCCGGTTTATCATAGCCTTCTATGAGCAAACCACATGGCTCGTTGGTAGAAGGATTCACCGGCCCAATCAGGGTGGTGGCTCCTTGTTCCTGGAGCCAGGCTGCGGCTTCCTTCAGCAATGCATCGGCTACTTCCTGGGAATTGATCAGGTCCAGGAAACCGAAGAAGCCATCGGTAACGTTGTTGAAATGATTGTGTTCCCCATTAAGTATGGCCGCAATCCTACCCACTACCTTCTCTCCGTCCTTTGCCAGGAACAATTTCACTTTGGAATGTTCATGAAAGGGATGCTTACCTGGCGTTAACAGGTCCCTTTGCGCAATAAACAGTTCCGGGACATAGTTAGGATCCCCTGAGTATAATTCATGCGGGTAATCAATGAACGTTTTTAAAGCAGCAGATCCGGTGACGGGTACAATATTGATCATATAGCCTGACTTTTGGGAACATATTGGATTTGCAGATCGCTGGCCGCTTTAGCCAGTTTTTCCACTGCTTCATCAATCTGTGCATGGGTATGGGTAGCCATCAGCGAGAAACGTATCAGCGTATCCTCTGAAGCCACAGCTGGAGAAACTACCGGGTTGACAAATACCCCATCTTCCTGAAGGCGTTTGGTCAACAGGAATGTCTTATGGTTATCCCCTACATAAATCGGAATAATGGGGCTTTGGGTATGACCCGTATTAAAGCCCTCATCCTTGAGCAGGTTTAAGGCATAATGCGTGTTCTGCCACAACTTGTCTATCCTTTCCGGTTCACACTGGACGATTTCCAGGGCGGCCAGCACACTGGCTACACAGGAAGGAGGCATGGACGCGCTGAAGATCAGCGAACGGGCCTTGTGTTTGAGGAAGTCTATGACAACATTGTCCCCAGCCACAAACCCACCCAGAGAAGCCAAAGATTTAGAGAAGGTGCCCATGATCAGGTCCACCTGGTCGGTCAACCCGAAATGGGAGGCCGTGCCGGCCCCTTTTTCCCCAATCACACCCAGGCTATGGGCGTCATCTACCATGATATTGCAACCGTATTTCTCGGCCAGTTCCACGATAGCAGGCAGATTCACTATATCTCCTTCCATGGAGAAAATACCGTCTACAGAAATGAGTTTGATCACATTTTCGGGAAGGGTCTTGAGCCTGCGCTCCAGGTCTTCCATATCGTTGTGCGCATATTTGATCGTTCTGGAAAAAGACAAGCGGCTACCATCTATAATGGAAGCATGATCGTATTCATCCAGGATTAAATAATCGCTTCTGCCTGTGAAGCCGGATAATACCCCCAGGTTGGTTTGAAACCCGGTAGAGAACAGTAAGGCCGCTTCCTTGCCCACATAGGCTGCCAGGCGGCTTTCCAGTTCCAGGTGAATATCCAGGGTCCCATTCAGAAACCTGCTGCCCGCACAACCAGAACCATATATATCCAAGGCCTTCTTAGCTGCTTCCAGAATCTTAGGGTGATTGGTCAGGCCCAAATAAGAATTAGATCCGAACATGAGGACCTTCTTGCCATCCAGTATTACTTCCGTATCCTGACCGGAGCTGATAGAGCGAAAATAAGGGTACAGGCCCGCCGCCCGGGTAATTTCGGCGTCCTTCCATTGTGAAACTCGTTCAAGTAGATTTTTCTGCATGTATAGCTCCTCCTAAAGCAAGTGATGATGAATGCACGCCGACAGGACCAGCGGTCCCCGCATTATTTTACGTCGGAATGAGTGAGAATAAAACAAACTGCAAAGTTTATATAATACCACCCTTTCAAAAATGTCTAAATGTCTACTTAATATGTCCAAAAGTCGGTGTTTTTTCGATGATTGTTACGGAATGATCCGCTGAAAAGGTACCCTTCCTATACTCCGAAGGTGTTAATCCTTCGTGTCTCTTGAAAAATTTACGGAAGAAAAACTGATCACTGAAATGCAAAGCACCTGCCACATCCGAAACGGATAATGCGGGATCCCTCAACAGGGACTTCGCTTCCCTCATCACCATTTCATCTATCATTTCCCCTGCCGTTTTCCCTCCTACTTCCTTCACCGTTTCCGTCAGATACTTAGGCGTCACGAACAATTTAGCGGCATAAAAACGTACGCTTCTTTCTTTGGTCACGTGCTCACTCAAGAGTTGATGAAACCGCAAATGGAGGTCTTCCTTCCTGGTACGTTTAACCTTATTACCCCCATACTTCCGGTTTAAAGAAGCCAGCTCGTATAAAAATGCCAGGAAGTGATGCCGGATCACTTCCTCTATAAAAGGCTTGTCCTTGCTTTCTTTGCTTTTTTCCTGGAGCAATCGGATCTGAGCCGTTAGGATATCCGCTTCGTTTTGCTCCAATTGCAGGTGAGGATTGTGCCTGAGCAGGAAAAAATCAAAAACCTCTACGTCATGGCGGTGAATCCCGCTTTTTACCAGGAAATTTCTGGTAAAGATCAAACCGATAACCGAGGCGCCGCTCGTGGCATGCGTCAGGTCCCTGACCGTATGAGGGGATACCATCAACAGCGTATTTTTCTTCAAGGGCACCTCCGTTTGATTCAGGTTGACCACTGCATCCCCTTCCAAAGCCAAAAAAATGCCCACATAATCCGTGCGAAAAGGATAAGCAAAGAACCCACGCCTGGACCCCAATGTTTTGGCCGTCAGCACGTAGAAATCCCTACCCTTCCACTGCCCCTCGAAATCCGCAATGGCCTGTTCCAACTTCAGCAGTGATACACCTTCATTTTTCATATCAAACCCTTATTCAACATCTCTTCCTATACAAGCCTACAATTTAATAAAAATTTCATATCCAGCCCGCTGTACCGTGTTAAGAATCAGAGCTTACCCCCTCGGGGCGACCTTCGAGTATCCGTATACCGTTGATCACGAATCGCGTGACTTCTTTTTTGCGTTTTTGTATCATCCTCCAATATCCCTCTTCATCCAACCCAAAGGCTTGCTGTAAGTAGGCCTTCCCGATAAAGGGGAACAACACAAGGGAGATGATATGCAGAAACAGGCTTTCCGCCTCGATCTTAACGATACTTCCCCGTTTATATTCCTCCGTCAAGGCAACAGAAAGGTTTCCTAGAAACGACTCATACAATTTCCTGATGTTGCGCCTTTCCAGTACAGCAGGATTGCGCATCATCTCATGCAAGATGAACATGGCGTTGCAAGGTTCTGCCACACAAAGGTCAATTTCCGTAGCCACCAACTTCTCTATTTTTTCGAACAATGGGATACGGGCAAACATGATGGGTTGTACGGCTCCCAGGAAGCGGGTGACCGCCTCATCAAAAATCAGTTCAAAGAGCTTTTCCTTGGAGCGGAAATAGTAATGCAGCAGCGCACGGTTGATTTTCGCCTCATCCGCAATATCCTGCATGCGCGCTCCCGAAAATCCTTTTTCAGAAAACACCTTCCTGGCAGATTGCCGGATCAGTTCCTCAGTATTTTGATCCATACCCACGCGCTTTGACAAGTATGTTTAACTAAATTGTCAACACAAACTTACTTAAAAATAAATTAGTACCTCTAATTTGAGCCAGATTAGCGACAAATCCCTCATTTTTGGCTGCAAAGTTTAACTTTCATGATAAGATGCTGTTGCCATTATCTTTGTACTTAGGTGATATCTCCGGAAACAATACAGCAGATCCAAAACCGCATCGACATCCTTGATGTGGTAGGGGAATTTGTAAAACTCAAGAAAAGAGGATCCTCTTACCTGGGCCTTTGCCCCTTTCATAACGAAAAGTCCCCCTCATTTACCGTCTCCCCCGCCCGGGAGATCTATAAATGCTTTGGTTGCGGCAAAAGCGGTAATGCCATAGGTTTCATCATGGAGCACGAAAAGTTCTCCTATGTGGAAGCCCTGCGTTGGTTGGCCGGCCGCTATCAGATTGAAGTAGAAGAAACCGGCGCCTCCCCCGAATACAAGCAACAGCAACAGGTAGCCGATAGCCTGACCATACTCAACACCTTTGCCCAGCAGTATTTTACCAAAACCCTCCGGGAATCTGAAGAGGGCCAGGCCGTTGGTATGACCTACCTGGCCGAAAGGGGCTTTACGGACGAGATCATCCGCAAATTCCAATTGGGCTATTGCCTGGAAAGCCGGGATGGGTTCACCAAAACAGCCCTGGCAGCCCAATACAATGCGGAACTGCTCATCAAAAGCGGTCTTACGGTTCAGCGTTACGATCAGCCTTCAGACAATTACAGGGGACGCATCATCTTTCCGGTGCACAATCCCACTGGTAAGATATTGGGATTCGGAGCCCGGCAGATTCGTAAGAACGATAAGTCTCCTAAGTATATCAATACCCCGGAAAACGAGGTCTATGTAAAAAGCAGGCTCCTGTACGGACTCTATTTTGCCCGGCAGGCCATAGATAAACAGGATGAATGCCTGCTCGTAGAAGGATATACAGACGTACTCTCTTTACACCAGGCAGGCATTGAAAATGTGGTAGCCTCCGGAGGCACCTCCCTTACACAGGATCAACTTCGGCTGATCAAACGGTATACCGACAACCTGACCATTATCTATGACGGTGATGCCGCTGGTATCAAAGCAGCCTTGAGGGGGCTGGATATGGCCTTGGAAGAAAGGCTGCACGTACACCTGGTACTTATTCCAGACAAAGAAGATCCCGATAGCTATGTGCACAAGGTAGGCGCTCCGGCTTTCCGGGAGTTCGTCTCGTCCAACAAGAAGGATTTTATCTTCTTCCAATTGGACGTTGCCCTAAAAGACGCAGGCAACGACGCTTCCAAAAAAGCAGCCGTCGTCAACCAGATAGCAGAGACCCTTTCCAGGATCAACAAAGCAGAGGACTTCACCCGTCAGCAAGACTATATCCGCCGTAGCGCCGAAATCCTGCGTATCGACGAAGCCGGGCTCAATACCCTGGTCAATCAGCACATCCGCGCCCAGGTAGCAAAACTAGAATCCAAAAAGCCAGGCGACGCTCAAGCCTACCAGTCCGCCTCCCCTGAGTTAAATCCCGCCCCTGAACAAACCCAGGAAGAAAAAGACGCCTTTGACCTACTCAATAAAGAAGAAGCCAATGAAAGGCAACTGATCAAAGTGTTACTGGAGTTCGGGGACAAGGTTTACGAAGAAGGATCCGTGGCCGATTTTATCCTGGCCCAGTTTGAGGATCCAGATCTGTTTGAAAACAAAGCACTCTATAACATACTGGACCTCTACAGGACACAATACCTGGCCGGGGATAAACCCAACACCAAAACTTTCCTCTACCATACCGATCCAACCATCAGCAACCTGGTCATCAACATCACCGAAGTAAGGCATGAACTCAGTGACCGCTGGAACACCAGGGATGAAGACCTCAATTACGACACCATACGCAAAGGCTACCTAAAATATTTAGGCAAGGAATATATTGTAAAGGAAGAAATGGCTGATCAGGAACGCTATAAAGAAGACGTGCGCTCCACCGTTACCTACATGCAGCTCAAAAAGATCAAAAAGCTCATGAAGGAAAACCAAAAGGATATGGAAAGGGCCCAAAGCCCCGAACTGCTGGCCGCCCTGGCCCAGACCCAGGTAACCTTAAGGGATCTCGCCCTGGAAATGGGCACCCATCTCCACCTCAAAGAATTGGAAATAGACATGATACGCCGCCTAGGCACGGTGATTATAAAGTAGACTATGATTGAAAAGACCCGACCTTTCCTGATCTTATGGCTGTTGTTTTTAGTGGTAGGCGCTGTCCTGCTGGCCTCCTTTACCAAAGCACAATTACTACTGGCCGTTAACCAACATCATTTCGCTTTTTTTGACTGGCTGATGCCCTACTGGACGCTATTTGGAGAAGGATGGACCGCCATAACCCTCGTGCTTGTGCTCCTTTTCTACGGATACAGAACCGGCGGACGCAGCCGCTCTATCCGTTTCGGATGGATAGGACTGCTGGTGTTTGCCATCCCTTCCTTACTGTCCATGTTTTTAAAACAGGAATTCTTCAACCGGGAACCCAGACCCGTTACTTATTTTGCAAAAATACCCGAAGTCCTGCACCACGTGCCGGGCGTAGAATTATGGACCTATAACAGCTTTCCATCAGGCCATACCATTACGGCATTCAGCATCCCCATTTTGCTCATGTACCTGCTGATCCGCAGCAATCGCCGGGCCTGGGCCATTGGTTTATTCTGCTGGGCCTGTTCCGTGGGCTATTCCAGGATGTACCTGGCCGAACATTTCTTCAAGGACGTGTATGGGGGCGCTATAATAGGCGTTATATCTTCCCTGGCGGCCATTTGGATAGGGGAAAAAACAATAACACTCTTCAGCGGCAAACGGGCCGCTGCCTAAGGATCACCCGGTCAACTCAGGACCTGGGTAGCTCGCTATAACTCTGGGTCAGAATGTCTTCTTCCCTGATGCCGAGGGCATTGCGGAACGCACAGCACTGTTCGCCCAGCTTTTCCGGAGCAATGGTATCGTCTACGTCAATGGCTTCAATCTCTACAAAGCATCCGTGGTCAATGACTTCATCCAAGTGAAACTTCACATTGTCGATGAAGTAAATTTCCCTGCGTTTCTCCACCACTTTCTTAATACCCAGCGCCTTTTCCAGTAATTCCGTCAGCGGTTGTGTTTCGATTACGGCAAAAAAGCGTTCGTGGCCTGAATTGGGATCTGCCTGACCGGCATGATCAACATGGTATAATCCATTCTCAAAATCACCTACCCTCATTTTCAGTCTTCCCTGCGAAACATTGAAATAGGTGTCCTTCTGTTGATCCTTACCTACAAACCTTGCTGAATGACTTATCAAAAAAGCCCGTATGGGATTGAGATCCTCACATCGGGCTTTTATGGCTATCTTGAATTGTTGCATAATCTTGTTTCTGCTATTTCTCCGAGGGGTTCTTCTTCCCCGCCTTGAGCTTTTCTAAGGTAGCGTCTAACCTTCGCTTACGGGTATCTTCTTTTTTGGCTCCCGTAATCCAAACGATATATTCCTTTTGGTTGGTAAAGGACAGCCCATCAAAAAACACTTTGGCCTTTGGATGTAAGGTAAAGAGCTGCTCCAGGTCTTCGGGTGGAGTCAAGGTTCTCTTTCTACCCCTGGCCCCTGCCACCGCAACCGTTTCCAGGGTTTCCGTTTCAGCGGCAGCCCCAACCGCATTATTGGTCGACACAGCCCCTACCGCAATGGGGGCAGCATTCTGAGCGGCTGCTCTTGCCAAAGCTGCTGGAACATCTTCACTTTTCTTAAACCGAAGCGCGGTCCAGACATGGTCCAATGCTATAGATCTCACGATCTCAAAGCCACTCTCGCACAGGCAATTCCAGGAACAATCCCTGTTTAAGTCGCTGGCAATTTTGGAAGCCAACTTCGGGTAAGCTACCCAAAGTTTGGCCTGCTCACTCAATGCCGGCAGTACTTCACTCAAGATTTGGTTCAACTGGCGCTGGTTTAGGGCAAAGACCAATGCGAAATCGATCTTTTTGGCCCTAAGCAAGGGTGTTACATTCTTAGCAAAGGAAAGCTTGACAAATTGTTTCTCGATAGCAGAAGGAATTCCTTGAATGAGTAAATTCTTCTCGTCTGCGAGTTGCAGTTTTTCAAACAGCGTTTGCGACATGCGACAACACTTTTTGGGATCAAAAAAGTTAAAATGGAAGGCGAAATTAAGGAAAAAAACATGAACCTAGTCATCTAAGCCCGACCGTTTGCGGCTTTTACGCCGATCCCGGTATTTGAGAATGCCTGCTTTACTTTCATTTCCCCGGAGGAGACGTCCGATATTCTTCTGATGGGTAAGTAGTACCAATAAGGCCACCGATACCGCAAAGATCCGGTACAGGGTCTCATGATAATCAAATATATAGAGGATAAAAACGGCAAAAGCTACGCCCGCAAAAATGGAACTAAGGCTCACAAACCGGGTGGTATACAGCACCAACAGGAATACACCTACACAGGCCAGGGCAACATCCGGCTGAATGGCCAGGACCATCCCAAACAGGGTGGCTACCCCTTTACCCCCTTTAAAATCAGCCCATAGGGGGAAAATATGCCCTACCACAGCGGCTAGCCCAAGGCCGATCTGCAAGTTCATCCGGTCTACAGAATGAATAGGATCTGTATAGTAAGGTAAAAGGAGAAATAATTTAACAGCGGCCACCCCTTTGAGCATATCCACTACCATCACATAGGTGCCATATTTGGAGCCCAGGACCCTGAAGGAATTGGTAGCACCCATATTTCCGCTACCGTAATCCCGGATATCGATCCCGAAAAACAATCTGCTGACAATTAATGCCGTGGGTATAGACCCAATACAGTAGGCTAATATGATAACCAGTAATTCATCCATAGTTCCTCTAGATGACTAAGTTAGGAAATTTCGGGCAAAAGCATCTAGACCCGAGGTCACTTTTTCCATAGCTGCGCGAGCCAATTCCCCCGCTGCTTCTGACTGACAGGGGTGAACCCCGCCGCCCTGGCAGCCCCTGCTATGATGTCTTCATCTTCCTGGAGAATACCACTCAGCAGCAGCAGCCCCGGAGACGCCAGAAGCGTAAATAATGGCTCCATATGCGTCAGCAGCACATGGCGATTGATATTGGCCAACTCAATATCGGCAGGCGGCGCCTGGCTCAGATCCTCACCGAGATGCAACTCCACCTCAGCATCATTACGCTTTACATTTTCGGCGGCATTTTCCATACTCCAGGTATCATTGTCTACCGCCCATACCGCCCTTGCACCCAGTTTATAGGCCAGTATAGCCAATACCCCTGTGCCCGTACCGAAATCCACCACCCTGGCCCCTTCCAAAGGCAGGCTTTGCATATACTCAATCATCAGGTGGGTCGTCGCGTGGTGCCCCGTCCCAAAACTCATTTTAGGCGTAATAATGATCTCCTGCTCCACACCCACCACCGGCGCATGAAAATCAGCCCTGATCGCACAGAAATCCTCTATCACTACTGGCTCAAAGCTGGATTCCCAGGCTTCGTTCCAATTCCGTTCCTCCAGCTCATTGCGTTTTAAGTTTTCCCGCTGGTCTTGAGTCAAATACGTTTGTTTGAATACCTCAAAGGCTGCTTCATTCCACTTACCCTCCGGGATATAAGCCTTCAGGATATCATCCTCTTCTGCAAAACCCTCGAAGCCTATGGCTTCCAAGGCAGGGACCAACAGGTCAAGGTTCAAGTAGCCGAGCTCATCCGACCCGTCTTGATGTGCGCCTGCGTCCTGATGTGAGCCTGCGCCCTGATGTTCGCCCACGTCCTGATGTGCGCCTGCATCCTGATGTGCGCCTGGTCGGGGTTCGGCCGCCTGGGTGATAATGATTTCTATATGTTTGGGCATAATGGATCTTTAAAATAAGATGGCGCCGGGAAACCAATGCTACAGCTTCTTAACTGCTGCATCGGGATTCCGGCGCCATATATTCAGTAGCGGAAAATCCGCAGCCTATTTATAGTTCTTCAGGTGCTTCATCTACCTGGCCACCTTGGGCCTGTTGAGGAGGCTGGTTGTCACGGGGCGGACGAGGTTCCCTTTGTTCACGGGGTCCGCGGTCATTACCACCACGGCCACCTCCGTCTCTGCGGTCTGAGCCACGGAAGTCTCCACGGCTACCTCCTTCGCGACGGTCTCCGCGATCACCACCACGGTCTCCACGATCGGGACGATCACCCCTTTCCGGGCGTTCGGGGCGTTCTACATAACCTTCGGGTTTTGGCATCAGCACTTTGCGGCTGAGTTTGAACTTGCCGGTCTTTTGGTCAACACCCAGCAATTTCACCTTTACCATATCCCCTTCATTGAGGACACCTTCCAGGGTTTCAAGGCGCTTCCAACTGATTTCGGAGATGTGGAGCAACCCTTGTTTACCAGGCATGAACTCGACGAAAGCGCCGAACTCTTTGATGCCTTTGATAGGACCTTCGTAAGTAGCTCCGACCTCGGGCATGGCGGTAATGCCTTTTACCCAAGCTACAGCCTTATCCAGCCCTTCTTTGGCAGGAGAGAAGATACTAACTTCTCCCTGGTTGCCTACTTCTTCGATATTGATGGTCGTACCGGTTTCGCGTTGGATCTCCTGGATCACTTTACCCTGGGGACCGATCACAGCACCGATAAATTCTTTGTCAATGAACAGTTTCACCATCCTTGGTGCATGAGGCTTCACGTCAGGACGCGCTGCTTCAATAGCGCCATACATGGCATCCAGGATATGCAAACGGCCTTTGCGTGCCTGCTCCAGGGCTTCCCGCATTACTTCCATGGGTAAGCCATCGACTTTGATGTCCATCTGCACCCCGCAAATACCTTCACGGGTACCCGTCACCTTAAAGTCCATGTCGCCCAAGTGGTCTTCATCACCCAGGATATCCGTTAGGATAGCATATTTTTTGTCGGTGCTACGGGTGATCAAACCCATAGCCACACCACTTACGTGCTTTTTGAAGGGAACACCAGCGTCCATCAAAGCCAGAGAACCGGCGCAAACCGTAGCCATAGAAGAAGAACCGTTGGATTCCAACACATCACTTACTACGCGTACGGTATAAGGATACTCGCTACCAGGCATCATTTGCTTTAAGGAGCGCATAGCCAGGTTACCGTGCCCTACTTCCCTGCGGCCGGGGGCACGCATCATTTTCACTTCACCGGTGGAGAAGGGAGGGAAGTTATAGTGGAGGATAAATTTAGAATAATCAGACGTAGCCGCTGTTTCAATAAGGAGCTCATCCAAAGGCGTACCCAGCGTTACCGTAGTCAAAGACTGGGTTTCGCCGCGGGTGAACAAAGCAGAGCCATGGGGCGTAGGCAGGGGATCTATTTCCATAGCCAAGGGACGGACCTGATCCAACTGACGACCATCCAAACGGATATGGTCATCCAGGATCATGTTACGTACCACTTCCCATTGCAGGTCTTCGTAGTATTTTTTAGCTAACTTCTTGGATTTGTCATCTACTTCCTCACCCAGGCTGGCGATCAGTTCGTCCTTCAGGGCGCTGAATGCCTCGGAGCGTTCGTGTTTGGCAGTGCCCGCTTTGGCGATCTGGTAGATCTTATCCTTAGCGAAGGCCGTAACCTTTTCACGCAGCTCTTCATTCTGCTCAGGTTTCACATAATCCCTCTTTCCCTTCACACCTACTTTCGCAGACAGTTCATGCTGTGCCTTGATCTGGGCGCGGATAGCTTCGTGAGCGATTTCCAGGGCTTTCACCAGGTCTTCTTCGCTGCACTCTTTGGCTTCCCCTTCCACCATCATGAGGTTCTTTTCAGTGGCAGCGATCATAAACTCCATTTGGGCTTCAGCCAACTGTTTACGGCTGGGGTTAACCACGAAGTTTCCGTCCACTTTGGCGACGCGGACTTCGGAAATAATTTCCTTAATGGGAATATCAGAAACGGCCAGTGCGGCAGAAGCGGCCAGGCAGGCCAGGGCATCCGGAACAACCTCGGCATCGGAAGACACCAGGGTAATCAGGACCTGCACATCACAGAAATAATCTTCTGGAAACAGGGGGCGGAGCGCCCTATCGATCAGGCGGCTGACCAATACTTCATAATCGTTCAGACGACCTTCTCTCTTAAAGAAGGAGCCTGGGATACGACCGGCTGAAGCAAATTTTTCATTATAGTCAACGACTAGGGGGAAGAACTCTTGACCTTCTTTGGGTGTTTTGTTGGCGACCACGGTGGCAAGCAGGATACAATTTCCTTGGCGAACCGTTACGGCACCATCAGCTTGTCTGGCTAGTTTGCCGGTTTCGATCGTCACGATACGACCGTCACCCAGGTCAAAAGAGCTACTGATTGGTTGTGATAACATACGATACTGTATAAACGACTAAAAAAATATATGTACAAAAAAACTATTCCCAACCGAAATAAGCAGTTGGGAATAGTCCTTTAGTCATCATGACTTTATTTCCTGAGACCTAATTTTTCAATAAGCTGGCGGTAACCCGTCAGATTGTGCTTGCTCAGGTAGGTCAATAAACGCTTACGCTGGCCGACCATGTGCATCAATCCTTTTTGGCTGGAAAAGTCCTTCTTATTCGTAGAAAGGTGAGATGAGATATCATTGATCCTTTCCGTCAGTAAAGCAATCTGACCTTCGATCGAACCCGTATTGGCGGATTGGCCTCCAAATTCAGCAAAAATGCTGGCCTTCTTTTCTTTTGTAATCGACATCTTTGATATAAATATTGCGGCTGCAAAGGTAAGAAAAAGATTAATAAAAAAACAATTATCTTGGTCCAAGGTATGGTAAATATCTTTTCCCCCGTCATAACCCCTCGTCTTCAATACGTATTGGGCCTTATTTTCAGAGACCACCTCCGGGTTCCGTATCGGCTAACCGCCGATCGTACCCTTTGGCTGGCAACACCGGGCATAAGGATACACTACTCCAACGAAATGCTGCCCGGAAGCTTCAGAATTCCCCCAAGTGGTTTTCTATCAGAAACTTACGAACCCGGGAAGCCCCCCGCGAACGATCCCATGGCCGGGGTTGGCGCCCCTGACGCCCCCGACCTCGCCCATACGAGCTGGCCCTTTGACTTGTTTGGAGCTGTTTTTTACCTACTCAGTCGTTACGAAGAATACCTCCCGGATGCCAAATATGATCGCATAGGCCGCTATGACCCTACTTCATCCTGGGCTTATAAAAAAGGTTTCCTGGAAAGGCCCCTTATAGATGAATGGCTGCAAAGGCTCGAAGCGGTACTTACCTTATACTCGGCTCAAACAGCCAGTTCAGCCTTTAGTGGCCCCGCCTCAGACGAACACGGTGAACGGCTTCGGTTTGCCCCTACCTACGACATTGACTTACCCTGGTGCTACCAGCACAAACCCCTTTGGGTCCACCTGGCCTATGCAGCCGTCTACTTTCTGCAAGGACGATGGAAAAGGTTGGTGGAACACTACAAAGTAAAAATGGGTCATATACCCGATCCCTACGACAACTTTTACTGGTTGGACCAGGTCCATGCAATCCTGGAAAAAAGTGTGGGCAGCCCTTCCCGGGAAACCCCTGTCTATTTTTTCCCGGTCGCTGCCCGGCACAACCGCTACGACCAAAACCCAAAACCATCCCTGGCCGCTTACCAGGAACTCATTCAACGGCACGCCGCCAAATACCCGATCGGTATACACCCTTCCTTTTACAGCAGCACACAACCTGGTTTATTGGAAGCTGAAATTGGGCTCCTTTCCCGGATCACCAACCTACCCATCACCATCAGCCGGTATCACTATATCCGGTTTCGCCTACCCGAAGGGTACCGTCAACTGATCGCCGGCGGGATCCGAACAGATTACTCCATGGGTTATGGAGAGCACAATGGATTCAGGGCCTCCTACTCCAGACCCTTTCTTTGGTACGACCTGGAAAAAGAAACAGAAACGCCTCTGAGGGTAGTACCCTTTTGCTTCATGGAAGCCACCAGCTACTACCAAAAGGAACAGGATGCTCAAACGACCCTGGCCGAAATGGACAGATATAGCGAAATCATCCGCCTCACAGGCGGGCGAATGACCACTATATGGCATAACAGCAGTCTTAGCGAAAATCCCAGATGGATAGGATGGAGAAAGTTATATTGCGCTTTTTTGACGCATAATTTCCCGGACCTGATTTCATGAGCGCTCCCCTCCCCTTCCATATCTGCATCACCATAATGGACGACCCACTTTATAAGCAGTCCTGCATCAGGGTGGCTAACGCCTTGGGGAAGGCCGGGTATAAGGTGACACTTATCGGCCGGAAGCTTTCAGAAACGCCAGCGCAGGTTCGGGACTCCCCAGCCTCAGTACCTGCGCAGGACGGCGACGAGCGCAGTGGTCTGCAAAACAATTTACAGCAGTTCGAGTACCAGCCAGGTGCATTCCATCGGGTTCGCTTTAAAACTGTTTTTAAGAATGGGAAGTTATTTTATGCCGAAATGAATCTACGGATCTTCATTTATCTGCTTTTTCATAAAGCAGACTTGGTTTGTTCTGTCAACTTAGACACCATCGTACCTGGATATATCATTTCAAGGCTTAAGGGTATACCCCGTATCTACGACGCCCGTGAATTATTTACAGAATTGGCTGAGATCGTCGCCCGGCCCCGGATTCAAAAAGTATGGCTATGGGTGGAACGCACCCTGGTTCCCCGCTTTCCCCAGGGCTATGCCGTATGTGCCAGCATCGCCGCAGAATTACAGCGGCGCTATGGGGTGCAATATGCCGTAGTGCGCAATATGACCGTGCTACAGCCGGATCCACCTACTGGCGTACAGCCTGCCCACCCAGCGGAGCCCCCAACTACTGGCGTACAGCCTGTACCTTCGGCGGCAGCCGCTCTCCCGCTTGTGGAGACCACCCCACCCTTTCCTGGGAAGTACCTCCTCTATCAAGGAGCGGTCAACTATGGAAGAGGACTGGATGAATTAGTGGAAGCCATGACCCGAATTGATTTGCCCCTGGTGATCTGTGGCACCGGCAATTACATGAAACAATGCCAGGCACTGGTAAGGACCAAAGGGTTGGTAGATCGCATCCACTTTACCGGCCAACTCCAACCCTCTGAATTGAGCCGGTATACCCAACATGCTTTTATAGGCATTAACCTGGTAGCTGCTGAGGGTTTCAATCAATACTACTCCCTCCCCAATAAATTGTTTGATTATATTCATGCCGGCCTACCTCAAGTGACCATGGACTATCCAGAATACCAAAGGGTACAAGCCCAATATTCCATAGGGGTGCTGATTCCGACGGTAAACCCCGATCTTATTGTTTCCGCCGTTGATCAGCTCCATACCGATCCTGAACTGTACGCCAATCTGAAAGCCAATTGCCTGAAAGCCAAAAAGGTCTTTAACTGGCAACAGGAAGAGCCTGTTCTTCTGGAAGTCTTCCGGAAAGCCTTGCACCCCTAAGGACGCCGATAGGCTGTCGTTTTTCAGCGACTTTCCATTAGTTGACTTTGTCAACTAAGTCGATTACCTTACCTATCCAAATCGCTATTCTATGTCTGAAGTTTCCCATCAAACCATCTCCGTTTTCCGGGATTACAATCGTTTCTATACCAGGGTCATAGGTCTTTTAGATCGGTATCTGTTGCAAAGCGCCTTCAACCTCGGAGAAGCAAGGGTGATGTACGAAATTAGCCAACAAGACGGGTTGCTCATAGGTGATATACAAGAAACATTGGGTATGGACAAAGGATACCTTAGCCGTATCCTGGATAGATTCAGAAGGGAACGGCTCATTCAAAAAACCAAATCTATCCTGGATGCAAGGGCAACCCACGTGTTCCTGACGGCCAAAGGCCGACAAGTCTTTCAGACATTAGACTGGGCAGCCAATAAACAAATCAAGGACATGATTGCCGATCTCAGTGAAGAACAGATTAAAGAGCTCATCACCCACATGACCAAGATGCAGGCTATCCTTTCTACCGCCAAAGTCCTGACAAATCCACCCAAGAAAATGGGCACCCCAACCTTTAGGGCCAGCCTGATGATGACCGGAAACAATGCGGGCAGCACCGCTATAGATAACCGCGGGGCCGTGGTGTCCGGTCCAGGCGGCGCAGACGCAGGTGACAGGGGCGCAAACGGTCAAGACGCAGGCGGCAACGGCGCAAGCCGGCCAGGCCAAGGCGCTCCCGCCAAAGTCTCCCGCCCCAGCAAAAAAAATCCAATCAATCAAGACCCGGTACCCTTATTGGGAGGAAACATTACCACCGAAGACGGGTTCGCATTAACCAATAAATTGGACATGGAGGATATCACTATTCGCACAGAACTCAGGTCAGGCGACCTGGGTTATTTGGTTTATCTCCATGGACACCTATACGGTATTGAGTACCAATATGGAATCGGATTTGAATCTTACGTTGCACAGGGGATACACGAATTTTACCAGCAATATGACCCAGTCAAAGACAGGGTATGGATCTGTGAGCACAGGGGAAGAATTGTGGGTAGTTTGGTACTCATGCACCGCAAAGCGGATACGGCCCAGCTCCGGTACTTCATTGTGGAACCCGGATACAGGAAACTCGGATTAGGAAAACGACTCATGCTCCTGTTCATGGATCACCTCAAAAAAGCTGGATATGCGAAGGCCTACCTATGGACCACCGAAGACTTATCCAGGGCCTCCGCCCTCTATAGGAAAAACGGTTTTTACCTAACCGAAACCAAACTCAATTCTTCCTTCGGTTCTATGGTTGTAGAACAACGCTACGACTTAACCATGCGCTTCGCAAATCTCCGGTAGCAGCCGCCCCAACTCCCGGCATAGCCCACGGCGAGCCTGGGACCCCGCTCACCGCATAGTCCACGGCGAGCCAGGCCCCTAGCTCACGGCATGGCCCAAGGCCAGCATATCCCCCAACTCTCGGGCTGCCCGTCTGAGGTTTTCTTCGGTGCTGCTCAAGGCTTCTTCCAGGGACTGAGGCTGATTAGCCAGGGGTAACAATATGTCAAAATGCTTTTTGAGTAATGCTACATCCTCCAATGGAATCTTACCAGCCATAACGACAACGGGTATACCCCATCTCCTGGCATGCTGGGCTACGGCAAAGGGTGCTTTTCCACCCAGGGTTTGCTTGTCCAGGGTACCTTCTCCTGTGATGACCAGGTGTGTCTTGCGCAGGCGTTGGTCGAACCCTGTTTTTTCTAAAAAATCTTCCGCACCTGGCAATAATCGGGCGCCCAACCAGGCAAACAAGCCCAGGGATACGCCTCCAGCCGCTCCCCCAAAGGGCATATGCCCCAGCTCGGGATGAACAGGCGGAGCGGCATCGGAACCATCAGAAAGGGATAGACCTGATCCATCACCCACAGCGACATCGGGACCACCAGCAACGGGCCCAACTGGTCCACCACCAAACACACCTGGCCCACCCGTAACGGCGGCGGCTGAACGCACCTGGGCCGCCGATTCACTCATTTTCGCCCAAACGGACAGCCCCTTTTCCAACAGGGGAATATCTACAGGTTTCGCTCCTTTCTGAGGGCCAAATAATTGTATGCCGCCCTGAGGTCCCAACAAGGGATAATCGACGTCGCAAAGGATATCGATTTGCACCTTCTGAAAGCGGGGATCCAAGCCCGAAGCATCAATGCGCCAAAGCTTATGCAGTTTACCCGGCTCTACAATTAAATTCCCGGCCTTGTCATACAACTTCAGTCCTAAGGCTCTGAGTATGCCCGTTCCTCCATCTACCGTCGCAGATCCACCCAGGGTTAGGATAATCTTTGCTACACCCTGATCCAGGGCCCTCAGCATGAGCTCACCCGTACCATAAGAAGTGGCCACAAGGGGATTGGATTGTCCTGGTCCCAATAGCCTCAAACCAGAAGCAAAAGCCATTTCGATCAGCGCCGTACGGCCCTCCTCAATCAGCCACCAGGAAGCCTCTACCTGAAATCCAATGGGATTCTGAACCAGGGCTCTCACCCTGGTCCCTCCATCGTTTTCGGCCAGCAGCTCTCCGGTTCCATCTCCTCCGTCTCCCACCGGAAACAGCTCCCAGGTAGCATCTACTCTACTCAGCTTCAATCCCTGTCCGATCGCCTCAGCAGCCTGCCGGGCGCCCAAACTGTGCTTAAACGCATTGGGTGCAATCAGTACGTGCATGGTGTAAATTTCGGTAATGCCTCGTACATTTAAACCGGTGAGCGCCTTTCTGCATATCATTGCCTTCAACATTCCCTACCCCGCAGACTATGGGGGAGCCATTGATGTATTTGAAAAGATCAAGGCTTTGCACGCCCAAGGCGTTCAAGTGCACTTGCATTGCTTTTCTTACAACCGGCCCCCAGCCCTGGAATTAGAAAAATACTGCGCCTCAGTCCGGTATTATCTACGCAAAACCGGACTAAGGGGTTTGTCCGGCAGGATTCCCTATATCGTCCATTCCAGAAGGGATCAATCCTTACTTCAAATCCTTTCGGAGGACAATTATCCAATACTGGCAGAAGGCATACATTGCGCTTACCACCTGTTTAAAAATCCTAATGCCGCGGTATTAGTTCCTCGTTGGCCCCATAGGAAGGTCTTTATCCGTACCCACAATATTGAAGCCGATTACTATGCGCGTATGGCTCAGGGAGCCTCCGCTTTGATGCAAAAGGTATACTACCGGATGGAAAGCCATTTATTGCAAGGTTGGGAAACCAAGGTGGCAACCAGTGGCATACCGTTGCTATCCATTACCGAGGCAGACGCGGCTTACTTCAGGAACAAAGGTGCACAAACGACCTATCTTGCCCCCTTCACTCATGAAAGAGGCAATGATGCTGGTGAGGGCGGCAAAATTGGACGGGGAGATTATATCCTTTACCATGGAGACCTGTCCATAAAAGACAACGAACAAGCCTTACGGTGGCTAGTGACCGAAATAAAGGGAAAGGGACAAACAAACCTTGATTGGGTGGTAGCAGGCAGAAACCCCAGTAAGGCCTTACAGCAATGGCTTGAAGAAGTCAACAGCATTCATTTGGAATCCAACCCATCAGCCGAAAGGATGGAAGCACTCATTGAAGACGCCTATATCCACCTGATCCATTCTTTCAACCCTTCAGGAATTAAAATAAAGCTGATACACGCCTTAAGGAAGGGCAAACACGTTATCGCCTACGAACCCTTAATAAAAGATACCGGCCTGGAGTCTACCTGTCATGCTGCCAACAGCCCAACCGACTTCATACGTCAAATAGACTACCTCAGCGAAGTACCCTTCACCCAACTGGATAGCCAGAAGAGAAAACAAATATTGGAGGCCGGTTATAACAATCATACCAATGCCAGGACATTGGTGGACATGCTTTAGATGACGCTGGCATTGTCCAGCACCTTTCCCCGCTCAGTTTTGAGGGTTCGGGCCGGAAATTTCTGGATCACCCGGTAATCATGGGTAGCCATGATGACGGCCGTGCCGTAGTCCCTGGCAATATAGAACAGGAGTTGCATGATTTCATCGGAGGTCTCCGGATCCAGGTTACCGGTAGGTTCATCTGCCAGGATCAGCTTCGGAGAGTTCAGTAGGGCACGGGCGATGTCCACCCGCTGTTGCTCTCCCCCACTCATTTCAAAGGGCATCTTAAAGCCTTTGGAGCGCAAACCCACTTTATCCAATACGTCCTCAATCTTTTCATTCATGAGTTGCTGGTCCTTCCAACCCGTAGCCCTGAGTACGAATTTGAGGTTTTCGTGCACCGTGCGGTCCGTCAGCAGTTGAAAGTCCTGGAATACAACCCCCAGGTTCCGGCGAAGGAAAGGAAGTTTTTTCCAACTGACATCCCTAAGGTTAAAGCCGGCCACCATGCCATCTCCCTGGCGGAGAAACAGATCACCATACAGGGTTTTGAGCAGGGAAGACTTGCCAGTACCGGTTTTACCTACCAGGTATACAAACTCTCCTTTGTTTACATTAAGGTTCACATCCTGAAGGATCAGGTTCTCCCCCTGATATATGTTGGCGCTCTGTAAGGATACTATTACTTCTGACATGGGCATGTTTCTATCCTGCAAAATAAATGATCATTACAACTAAAAAAATAGTTATGAATTCTTGCACACCTAATTTTTTAGTCATACCTTAGTAATATGTCACCCAAAACACTGACCAAAGCAGAGGAACAAATCATGCAGGTCCTATGGAGCCTGGGAAAAGGTTTTTCCCGGGATATACTGGACGCCCTGGAGAATAAGTCCCACCAGAATACAGTGGGCACCATCCTTAAAATCCTCCAGGATAAAGGCTTTGTTGGAGCCAACCTGGTAGGCAGAAACCACGAGTATTATCCACTGATCACTAAAGAAGAATATTCGAAGAGCTCCGTAAAAAGCTTGGTAAAGGGCTATTTTGACGGTTCGTTTTCCAATATGGTTTCCTTTTTTGTGAAGGAAAAAAACATGTCTGTGGAAGACCTGGAGAAGGTTCTACAACAAATTAAGCGGCAGAAGCCAACCAACAAATGATGGTCCTGTTTGACTATATCGGAAAAATGGCGCTGGTATCCGGAGTGCTCTATGCTTATTACCATTGGGTGCTCAGAGACAACCGCTTCCATCAATGGAACCGGTTTTACCTGCTGGCAGCCGTATTCCTATCCCTGACGCTGCCGCTGTTCCATATTTCCCTTGAGCGTCAAACCACCACCGATAACAAACTACTGGCTGCCGTGTATGCCTTGTTGGATCAACAAGGCAAAGGGGCACCCACTGCGGTGGCCAACGCCCACGTCGCCATGAACGGGCAAGTAGTCCTGATGGGCATCTATATCTGCATATCAGCCCTGCTGCTGATGCTGTTCTGTATAAGGCTGCTTCACCTAAACAAATTGAGTCGTCGTTCCCCCCATATTCATCTGGATGATTTTACCCTGGTCAGGACCGCCGCCCAGGGATCACCATTCTCCTTCTTCCGGTGGATATTCTGGGACGATAACCTGGAACTGGATTCACCGGAGGGAAGGCGTATCCTTCGCCATGAGTTGACCCATGTTCATCAAAGACACAGCATAGACAAGGTCCTCATGCAGTTGATCCTGGTACTGTTTTTTCCCATTGTTTTTTTCTACCTCATCCGCAGAGAGCTACAGATTATTCACGAATACCTGGCCGACAAGGAAGCTACCAAGAATGAAGACCTGGAGGCATATGCGCTAATGTTGGTCAGTGAAGTCTTTCAGGCCGGCCCCTATGCCTTTGCCAACCGCTTTTTCCAGCATCCCGTCAGAAGGCGCATAGCCATGATGACGCGGTTTACCCATCCCCGGTTCACCTACGTAAGAAAACTCATGTTCCTCCCCTTATCCCTGGTATTGTTTTGCCTGTTGGCCTTCCGGGTGGAGCAGAAATATCCGGGAATCAGCATTCAAATTCAAAAGGAGATAAAGCTCACGGGAATCGATCTGTCTTCGCTTACCAGGGTCTCTCCTCCGACTCCCCAGCCCCCGACGGTCAAAGTCCCAACACTTAAACCTCATGTCCTTCCAGCACAGGAAACAGCCCAACGCCTGGAAACCGTTCAGGTAGTGGACCCTCCGCAGGTACAAGTACAAATAGCCAAACCCCTGTCTCTGACTTTTACAGGGAATAAAGGCTACATGGATGGTGGACCCTACCGCGTAGGCTACGGAAACCAGGATGACATCCAGGACCCGAGTATAGCCGAAAACCCAACACCCATGGAAAGTGTTACAGTGGTTGGCTTTTCAACATCCAATAGGCCGGGAAGCTTTATTCGCGTTAGAAGGGGCAACCCCTTAACCATTGACAGCGCCAAATACGGCGAAGCCCCCTGGAAGGCCCAGGCTCCCCGATTTGACAGCATCCAGTTTATTGTAGATGGAAGGGTACTGGAAGCTTACCCTTCGGACCTCAATGCCAACAGCATACAATCCATGACCGTAATAAAGGGTAATCAGGATTTGATCAAGATCTATGGCTATAAGGCTTCCCACGGGGTGATCCTGATCAAAACCAAACCGGAAGGAACATCAGCTACCGGCACGGTGGTACAGTTTGATTCATCCGACAATAAAATATTCACCAAAGTAGAAATTGAAGCCAGTTTCCCAGGTGGATCGAATGCCTGGTCAAACTATGTAAGGAATATCATTACCCATCACATCGACGAGTTACAACAGGATGGACAATCCGGCACTTGCGAAATACAGTTCGTTGTGGGAAAAGATGGCAGCATCAGCGATGTCCAGGCCTTAACCATGAAAGGATCTATTCTGGCTAAACTTAGTGCTGAAGCAGTGGCCAAAGGCCCCAAATGGAATCCTGGTATTCAAAATGGACGGATGGTTACCAGCTTCAGGCAGCAGAAAATCACCTTTCAAATGCCCGCAGAGTAAAGCGTAACTTACTTAAACCCCAAGTGTACGTATATGACGATAGCAGATCTAGGCTTATACCTGGGTAAAGCCACCCTACTTTCCGGCATTTTCTACGGATACTTTCACGTCGCGCTGAAAGACAAACAAACTTTCGGGTGGAACCGTTTCTACCTCTTAGCGGCTACGGCCCTGTCCTTGTTCATACCTTTTCTACATATACCCTTACCCATTCTCGGATCCAAGGGACCGGGGCCCGGCATCATCCATATGCTGCGCATCGTACCCGGAAACGGGGAAGAGGTAACGGGGCCGACAAACGCCGCCCCCCATGTCTCTGAAGCCACGAGCTGGACCACGGTGCTCCTGGGGGCCTATGGCCTGGTGGTAGCCCTGCTTTTAGTGCAGTTCTTCTTTCAACTGGTGCGGCTCTGGACCTTGTGCATGCGAGCGCCCAAAAAACACCTGGATGACATTACCGTCATCAAGACCGACGCCCCGGGAACGCCCTTCTCTTTTTTCCACTGGATATACTGGGACGATCATCTTTCGTTGGAATCCGAACAAGGCAGGAGAATATTCTTGCACGAACTGGCCCATGTGCGCAAAGCACATAGCCTGGACAAAGTATTGATCCAGCTTTGTTGCATTTTCAGCTTCCCCGTGTTTCCCTTGTATTTTATCCGAAGGGAATTACAACTGGTCCACGAATACCAGGCCGACCATGAAGCTACGGGACGTACCGACATAGACGCTTATGCGTCCTATTTGCTGGAACATACTTTAGGCATTCACCAATATGGCATGACCAATGCTTTTCACCAACACCCATTAATCCGTCGTATAGCCATGATGCACAATTTTTTGCCAACCATGGGAAAGACATCCACCTGGAAGCGGTGGATGGCCCTTCCCCTATTCTCCCTGGCCATTGTATTGTTTGCTTTTTCGCTTAAACCCGCCCCCGTGGTTCAAAAGGATCCGACGCGTATCCTCACCGTCGTCATAGATGCAGGGCACGGAGGACAGGACGATGGGGCAGTCTGTGCCGGCTTCAAAGAAAAAGACCTGGCCTTACAACTGGCGCGAACCATTGCCCGATTGTCTTCCGCATATCCTGTGCGGATCATGCTCTCCAGGGACAGTGATACATTTGTGGGCATCAGGGATAGGGTGATTTTCAGCAATGCCCGAAAGGCAGATTTGTTCGTTTCCCTCCACCTCAACTACCAGGCTTCCCTGACCAGGAGTGGTATGCAACCAGATAGCCGCTACTACGGGATAGAAACCTACGTCTCCGATAAAAATAAATCCTTCGATTCTTCCCGAATACTGGGGTCCATCATTGAGGAACGTCTTGGCGAGGTATACCAAGCAGAAAACCAGCTTCGCCAGCGGAAGGAAGGCGTTCATGTACTCAGTGCCGCATCCTGCCCCTCTGTATTGGTAGAATGCGGATATATCTCCAATCCTGATGATCGTACCTTCATCTCCGATCCTGTCAACCAGGAGACAATCGCCCGGCAGATCCTACAGGCTATTAGTGACTATAGCAGAGGAAACGAATTAACCTACAACGTTTACCATACCTAACAAGGCTAGGCCTGATAATCATTAGATATCCTTAGACATGAAGCTGAAATTATTTAAAGCAAGCCGCTATGGCTTGTTAGGGATCTTTTTTTGCCTTGCACAGGCGGGCGCCACCTTTGCTCAGGACACGACTACCCCCAAGGCCGGACATTCCGCCGATACTGTTCTCCACCATAAGGGCGACACCCTCAAAGAAATCCGGGTCCTGGGTCAAAGACCCCTGACCGAACGGAAACTGGACCGTACGGTTGTACATGTAAGCAGCATGCTGGCCAATGCCGGAGGGAACGCCCTTACCGTTCTGGAAAACACACCCGGTGTAACCCTGGACGAAGAAGAAGGAAGCATAAGTCTACAGGGTGTTGCAGGCGTGATGGTACTCATCGACGACAGACCTACCTATATGAGCGGCACCCAGCTCATGGCTTACCTCAGAAGCATGCCCAGCGCTCAGATTGAAACCGTAGAATTGCTTCCCAATCCCGGTGCAAAATACCCCGCCTCCCGTGGAGCAGGCATCATCATCATCCGCACCAAAGCCCCCAAAACAAACAGGCAGCAATATGATTTCTCCGGAAGTTATGCCCAGGGCGTTTATCCAAAAACCACCTACGCTGCCAGTCTGCTGGGCCAGGAAGGTCCCTGGCAGTATAGGGCAGCGATAGGCTATGATTACCGGGAAAACTTCTACAACTCAGACCGTTACAGG
Source organism: Beijerinckiaceae bacterium (assembly GCA_903970475.1). Lineage (GTDB taxonomy): Bacteria > Bacteroidota > Bacteroidia > Chitinophagales > Chitinophagaceae > Dinghuibacter. The sequence continues at coordinate 12,051 of CAJCIQ010000098.1, read as the reverse complement.
GACTATTTTTTCCCGGATGGATCTGATGCCGGATCGGTGATCCAACGATTCAGGGAGGTAGACATTGACCAAACCATCAATTATTCCATTTCAATAGAACACAAACAAAAAGGGCAGCTTACTTCCTGGGGAGCTCAGGCAAGTGGTATGTACAACCCCCACCACGAGATAGGGAATTACCTGGATGCGTTCAACAATGCGGCGGGTCAGGTTGATTCAACAGAACAAACCACTAGCCATTTGCATAGGAGCACCACCGAGGAAAGCGTCAATGCCCATATCCTGCAAAACTTTACCCACAAGGGCCGAAGCCTGTCGGCAGACGCCGACTACGTCCGCTATGACGACCACCCCAATCAAACGGAAAACACCATCCTTTATTACGGCACCCCCCTGGACAGCACGCCTGGCGGACTTAATGTAATACAACCCTATACGGCCAATGTATATAGCTTAAAGGCAGACTACGCAGATAAGCTCGGACTTCATACCTTCCTCGAAGCAGGCCTGCAATCCACTTTATCGGTCAGGCGTAACCAGGCAAGCTACCTGATAGGCACTCCCGGAGATGTACAACCCTCCGACAGCCTGGATAATACCTTCCAGTATAATGAGCAGATTCATTCGGCTTATGTATCTATTCGCCATGAAGCCAAGCGCCTGTCCTGGGATGCGGGGCTTCGCATGGAAAATACCGTGGGCAAAGGGGTGAGCTCCGGCAACCTGGATTCCACCATAGAGTTGAATTATACCAACCTGTTCCCTTCCGCCCATATTTTGTGGAGCGAAGACAGCCAAGGACGTGGTAAAATCAACCTTTCTTATTCCAGGGGTATAGACCGGCCAGATTACTCGGCCTTAAACCCAGCCCGGTTCTACTTCGACCAGAATACCTACTTCGGAGGCAATCCCCATCTGCAACCTTCCTTTTCCGATCATGTGGAACTGGCTTATACCTTCCTGGACAGATATACCATCAGCGGGTTATACGATATTACCCACCAGAGCAACATCCTTTATTTTGTGGCTGACGGTCCCAACTTTTACTATTACAGCATTAACCTCGACCGCGCAACCACCGCAGGTGTCAGCGCAGACGTATCCACCAATATCACCAAAGCCTGGACCATCAATGTCCATCCCATTTATGAATACATAAAATATAATGGGGAATTGCCTGACAGTAGTTTACTGGATTGGAGTCACTGGCAGTTGGTGTTCAATGGCAGTACCCGCTATAGCTTCAAAAAAGGATGGGCCGCAGAAGTCTCCGGCAACTACCGGTCCGTAGCGATTTGGGGGCAATCCATCTACAAGCCCATGGGTAGATTGAACTTAAGTATTCGTAAGAAGTTATGGAAATCAAAAGGGACCCTGACCCTAAGCGGATACGATGTGCTCCGGACCAATACCAACAGCCGGAATATCCATTTACCAAACGCATTGGTGCACTTTTACAACGTCTTTGACCGCAGGCAAGTCGCCCTGACCTTTACCTACAGTTTCGGGAAGAAGATTGATTCGTTCTCCGAGCACGAGACCGGCGTCGAGGGGGAAAAGGGAAGGTTGTAGGGGCCTTAGCCACATCGGATCAGCATGGCCGACGGCAGGTCTTGCAGCCACCGTTCTAATAAACCAGCGTCTCTCCCTTCCGTTCAATAACGAGTTCCTTTTTGGGAGATTCCTCAACCCTGCCGATGATCTGGGCTTCGATGCCGTATTTGGTACCCAGTTCGATCAATGTGGAAACGTGAGATGGATCGGTATATATCTCCAGGCGCTGGCCCATGTTGAATACCTGGGACATTTCCCGGTTATCCGCACCGGAGGCCGCCTGAAGCAGGGGAAATATGGCCGGCGCTTCAAATAAGTTATCCTTAATGATTCGGACGCCATCCTTTACATATTTCATAACCTTAGTCAACCCTCCCCCACTGTTATGGATCAATCCATGGACCGTGTCAAAATGATGGTCCAGGACCTCCTGCATCAAGGGAAGATAAGTACGTGTGGGGCTGAGAATGAGCTTTCCTACAGGAATCTTCTGCGTATTTCCCTTGTAGGCAACGTCCACCAGATCCGTAAGGCGATGAGGCCCGATATACACCACCTCCCTGGACAGAGAAGGCTCATAGGATTCGGGGAAAGTATCTGCGTAGTATTTGGATAAGGCGTCGTGCCGGGCGCTGGTCAGCCCATTGGAACCGATACCACTGTTGTATTCCTGTTCATATGCCGACTGACCAAAGCTGGAAAAACCAACGATCACGTCACCGGGACGGATGCCTTCATTGGAAATCGTGCGCGCTTTAGGCCAGCGGGCAGTCATAGTACCATTAACCGCTATGGTACGGACCACGTCTCCCACGTCAGCGGTTTCTCCGCCCATGAAATGGATATGGCTGCCGAAGGTAGCCATCTGATCGAAGAAGGCCTGGGTGCCGTGAATGATGGCCTGGAGTACTTCCCCCGGAATCAGGGACTTGTTCCGATCAATGGTGGAAGAGAACAACAAGTTATCGTAAATACCGACACACAATAAGTCATCTATATTCATGACGATGGCGTCCTGGGCAATCCCCTTCCAAACACTTAAGTCCCCGGTTTCTTTCCAATAGAGATAGGCCAGTATGCTTTTGGTTCCCGCACCATCGGCATGCATCACATTGATCCACTCCTTATCTCCTCCCAGATAGTCCGGATAGACTTTGCAAAAAGCATAGGGAAACAGCCCCTTATCCAAGGTGGCGGTCGCCGCGTGTACTTCTTCTTTCTGGGCGGAAACGCCTCGCTGCTGGTATAAAGACATGAATTACAACTTTGGGCCGCGAAGGTACGCCAAATGCGGGAATTGACCCAACCGGAGTTAGGCACATAGGACCACCGCAATTCACTGTCAGCCAGTTATATTCACGGTCGCTTAATCCCCTACGTTTGACCTTCTTACTTCAAATCTATCTGGCTTTTGTAATGGCTGTAAGTTGTTTTACTGCCCCGGTAACGATTTACTTGCTGTTTGCTTCGGCAAAGGGGGTGGCATTTCTGATGAAAAAACGAAATGGCATTGTAAGAAAAATTGCAGAAATCAGTCAAACCGCACTTTCGGTAACGGAGATGGACAGAATGGTTCAAATGGACAAAACCTATAAAAGGAAAATAGACCTACTCAATCCCCGACGTCAGCTACCTGCCATCTATTTACCCCTGCTGAGTGCGGTAGGCTTCGCCATGCTTTACCTATTGGTGAAGGACAGGTCATGGCTTATCCCCATGGAGATCGCAGGTTACCTGCTGATCATTCTTAGTGTTGCCGCTTTCTTGGATGGGCTGCACCGAATTTATCGGCTGGCCGTTGCCGTTATTGAAACCCAAAGACTACTGGAAACGGATGAGCCTTAATGCTGCAACTCCAGGTGATGCAATTGCGGATCTAACCCTGGCTCTTGTTGGTAAATATGGGACAACAATGCGTAGAGGTCCGGATGCCTTTCTTTAAACAAATCCGGCCGTTTAAAAAAGTACTCCGATACCACGGCCAGAAATTCCGCCTGGTTCTTACCCGCATATTGGTTGATATCCGAATGACCTGAACGAATGGCGTGCAAGTTTTCTCCCATGGCATGAACCCAGGGCTCTAGGTGAGGACCTAACAGGGCTTCAGGGATACCATCCGTTGCTCCATCAGCTTTGTCCACCAGGTGCACAAACTCATGCACCCCCGTATTACCCGTAGAAGCCACATGGGCATACCCTTCTCTTAAGGAAGGTTTGCTCAGGATCATCACCCGTTCCATAGCCCCACTACCCACCATACCCAATACATCATGCCTGTTTTCTTCGCTGGAAGCAAAATGTTGCTGATCGAAGGCTTCCGCATAGAGCAGCACATCACTCAAATTATTATAACGCCAATCCTGGAGCCCAAATACGGGTATCACCCCACTGGCTCCTACCAGGATAAGATCCAGATCATCCAGGTCCGTCCTTACACCGTGGATCCGGATCGTGCCGAGCAAAGCATTGACTCGTTTTTCAAAGCGCAATTTTCCCTGGGCATCCAAGGCTCTGTAATAGCCCACGTGCTTTTCCAGCAACTGCTTATATCCGGCAGGCATGCTGGTTTTTTTCCCTTTGAGGGTACGCAGGGCCATTCCAATGATCAGGGCCATCAGGCCCAATCCCAATATAAAAAATGTAGGCACCATAGTGTTATATCGCTTCTTGTTTAGCCATTTGTCTGATCCTTTCCCTATGCCTGATTCCCCATTCGGTCAGGGCATGGAGTACCTCTTTGAGGGTATCGCTGTATTCTGTCAACTGGTATTCCACGACGACCGGCTTTTGATCAATCACTTTACGGGTCACAAAACCGTTTAATTCCAGTTCTTTTAATTCTGCCGACAGCACCCTGGCAGAAATACCCCTCACCAGCCTTTGGAGTTCATTAAACCGTTTGGGGATGTCGTCTCTATCACCCAACGCCAGTACAATCCTCAGTTTCCACTTGCCTCCAATGGCATAGAGCGCATCCCCCATAGCCGTCACATTGGCTTCACACGTTGCCCGCTTATGGTTGCTAACCCCGGCCTCAACTTGTTTGTTTAGCATAAAACAATGATTATTAACTAACCTTTTGTATACTACTTACAAAATACAACCAAATATACAACAGTTTTATAAAGCCGGCCTCTGCGGCTCAAGCGTCCGCAGGTAAGCGCTCAGGCAAAAGACTGAACCCTGCTTAACAACCCATTTACCACTGTTTTAGGGCGTTTTTTAGTACCTTAATAGCACTAAACCTTAGAAGATGCGCGAGAATTTCTCTGTTCAGGTGAGGGAGATTTTATCCTTTGCCAGTGAAGAAGCGCTGCGGTTAGAGGACCGTACCCTGGATACTGAACACCTGCTGCTGGGCCTGATCCGTCAGGGTAATAATCAGGCGCTGGACATTCTTAAAAAAGCCAATATAGACTTGCAACAAGTCTGGCAAGAGGCCGAAACCGTTTCCCTCCTCCAGAGTGGGGGCCGGGTCCGTACTGATTTCAGGCTTCCGCTGTCCCGTCAGGCAGAAAAAGTCATTAACCGGTCCGTTCGGGAAGCCAGATCCATGCAAGCTACCCAGGTGGAGCCTCAGCATTTGATACTATCTCTGCTCAAACACAAGCGGAATAAGGGAGCCCGCATATTGAGCCATTTCCGGATCAGTTATGAGGACTTCATGAAAGGGCTTCAGTGATCGAAGTCGCTTTCCGTTATACTAAGGGCCGTCATTACTTTATCCGCGGTGGGAAACCAGGCCAAAAAAGCCAATAATACCAATCCCACCAGGCTCAGGTATTTCAAATCCTGACTCAGCATGGTGATGATGATGGACAAAATGGCACTTAGCTCAGGAATAAAAATCCGACGGATAAAAGCAGAGCGGTAGGCAACCAGTCTATCCGCCGGATTATTGAGCCCGCTGGCTCTGGTGACCTGCGCCTTAAAAACAGCAGCAGAAGCTATTATAATGGCCGCAACCAGCCCTAATGTAATGTAGAGAAAATAATCAGGCAAATCACGAATGGCTGGGCCGGCGCTGCTGCCTCTGTTGATGGCGCCTGTTTTGATCAAAAACATAATGATCAAAGCAAAAATGGTCAAACCAGCGATAAAGGCGATTTGCATGATGCTGAGGGCTTTGACGTAAGCTTTCATGATGGAGTATTTAGAGAACTTTGGGAGTCATGATTTGCGATCTGAACACCAAGATAAAGTAAATTCCCCGTAGCTTCGCAGGGAGACTTTACCGAATATGCAGGTACACAGAGCGCTAGACCAATTACCAACTTTCAGGAACGCAGTCATTACTATAGGCACATTCGACGGGGTGCATAAAGGGCACCAAGAGATTATTTCTTCCATGAAATCCAGGGCTGCCCAGGTAGGAGGGGAAACGGTCATCCTCACTTTCCATCCTCATCCCCGCAAAATCGTCAAAGACGCATCAGAACCCCTAACCCTGCTCAATACCCTGGATGAAAAAATCGACTTACTTTCCAAACAGGGAATAGACCACCTGGTGGTGATTCCCTTTACCAAAGAATTCTCCCAGCAGACTGCCGAGGAATATATACAAACCTTCCTGGTGAGTTGCTTTCATCCCCATACCATTATCATAGGATACGACCACCGGTTTGGGCATAACCGAATCGGAGATTTCCGGTTACTGGAACTGATGGCGCCCCAATATCAATATCAGGTTCAGGAAATACCGGAACAAGTACTGGACGCCATCAAAGTTTCCAGCACACGTATCCGGTCAGCCCTCAAAGACGGACAACCCCACTTGGCCGAAGAATTGCTGGGTTACCGCTATTTCTTTGCAGGAAAGGTGGTTCAAGGACAACAATTGGGCAGGACATTGGGATTTCCGACGGCCAACATAGACATTCCGGATCCGGAAAAGTTGATTCCGGCTGATGGGGTGTATGCTTGCTGGGCACAAATCACCGATGGAGCACCCCTACGCGGTATGATGAGCATTGGCCTTCGCCCTACCGTCAACGGCAAACACAGAACGATAGAGGTCAACCTGTTGGATTTCTCCGGAGACCTCTACGGAAAAACATTGCGCATTACCCTGGCTTCCTGGCTGAGGCCGGAATTGAAATTTAACGGGCTGGATGCCCTTAAAGCCGCTATCGCACAAGACAGATTAGATACTATTGATTCACTCAATCAATTAACGTTTTAACTATATGCTATCCACCATTAACCCCACAAAGACCAGCACCTGGGCCAAACTGAAGGCTCACCATGCTGAGATCGAGCAAACACACCTACGTCAATTGTTCAAAGAAGATCCAAAAAGGTTCGAGAAATATACCTTGAAACTGGAGGATATCCTCTTCGATTACTCCAAAAACCGGATCACCGACACAACCTTGGCGCTTTTGCAGGAACTGGCTGCCGAGTGCAAGGTCAGTGAAGGGATCAAAGCCATGTTCAGCGGAGAAAAAATCAATAGGACCGAAGATCGCTCGGTACTGCACACCGCCTTGCGCAACTTCTCCGGTAAACCTGTCCTCTCTGATGGAAAAGATGTTATGCCTGACGTTCATCGGGTCCAGGCGCAGATGAAAAACTTCTGTGAACAAATCCATAGTGGAAAATGGAAAGGGTATACCGGTAAGCCTATAAAATATATTGTCAACATAGGTATAGGAGGTAGCGACCTGGGGCCCCTGATGGTTACAGAAGCACTCAAGCCCTACTGGAAAGAAGGCATGGACGCCCACTTCGTTTCCAACATTGACGGCACCCATATTGTGGAAACCCTCAAACAGGTCACCCCTGATGAAACCTTGTTCCTGATTGCCTCCAAAACCTTCACCACCCAGGAAACCATGACCAATGCGCATAGCGCCAGGGATTGGTTTTTGGAACACGCAAAGGACGAGAAATTCATTGCCAAACATTTTGCCGCCTTATCCACCAACGAAAAGGACGTCACAAAGTTCGGCATTGACAAAGCAAATATGTTTGAGTTTTGGGACTGGGTAGGTGGCCGTTACTCCCTATGGAGCGCTATCGGTTTGTCCATAGCCCTGATGGTAGGGTACGACAACTTCGAGACCTTGCTGAAAGGAGCTTATGCGACCGATACCCATTTCCGTACTACTCCTTTTGAAAAAAACATTCCCGTCATCATGGCCCTGGTAGGTCTCTGGTATACCAACTTCTTTGGATCCCAAACCGAAGCCATCCTGCCATATGACCAATACATGTACCGTTTTCCAGCCTACTTTCAGCAAGGCAATATGGAAAGCAACGGTAAGTCCGTTGACCGTGCCGGCAATCCGGTGCCCAATGCAACCGGCCCCGTGATCTGGGGAGAGCCCGGAACCAATGGACAACATGCTTTTTACCAACTCATTCACCAGGGAACCTTATTGATACCCTGCGACTTTATAGCTCCTGCCATCAGCCATAACCCGCTTGGGGATCACCACCCCAAATTGTTGAGCAATTTCTTTGCCCAGACAGAGGCCCTGATGAACGGCAAAACCGCTGAAGAAGTGACCGCTGAGTTAAAAGCCTCCGGCAAATCCGAAGAGGAAATCAAATTCCTGGTTCCCTTTAAAGCGTTCTCCGGCAACCGTCCCACCAACAGTTTCCTGATTAAGGAAATCACTCCCTATACCCTGGGTCAGCTCATTGCCTTGTATGAACACAAAATCTTCGTCCAAGGTGTCATTTGGGATATTTTCAGCTTTGACCAATGGGGTGTGGAATTGGGTAAGCAACTGGCAGGGAAGATCCTACCCGAACTCCTCAATGACGACGAAGTATCGGGCCATGACAGTTCAACGAATGGGTTGATTAATGCTTGGAAAAAACTGAAGAAATAAAGCGCGGCGCGCCCTATAATAATTTGAAAAGGCCCCGCTTCGCGGGGCCTTTATGCGTTATTTCTGAGGAAAACAAAATACTAAAAGATTACCACTTGTCTACTTCTTCTGTAGCAGAAGGAGCGGGGGCTGGAGCAGCTGCGACGTGAGTAGCTACTGCATGGGGCGTGTGGGTTTCAACCCTGGTTTCAACTTCAACTTCTGCTGTGGCTTCTTCCTGCAATTCGTACTCTCCTTCAGCGCCTGCACCATCGTTGTCATGGTTGTAGGCATCGAAATCGAAATCAGGCATGAGTTCAGTCTTCACATAATTAACCGCCTCGTTCAAACCGTTGAGGAATTTGTTGAAGTCCTCCTTGTACAGGAAAATTTTGTGACGATCATAACCGTTATCATTGAAACGCTTACGGCTCTCGGTAATAGTGAGGTAGTAGTCATTTCCCCTGGTTGCTCTCACGTCAAAGAAATAAGTCCTGCGCTTTCCGGCCCGAATGCGTTTGCTATACACGCTTTCCATTCTTTTGTCGGTATTTTCGTACGCCACAGTTGTAAGTTTTAGTTTGAACAAAGATATACTTCTTTTTTAATTGGCAAAATTTTAACGAAGTTTCCAAAATAATGTTTATATCCCCGTCTACAGGGGATTTGGGGGCATTTCCGGAGCTAAAACGTGTGGTTATTCGCTTACGACTTCCTCGGTAGGTCTCTCGTCCCTCTCCCTTTGGCGGGCATACAACTCGGCATAGTACCCCCCCGCTGCCAAAAGGGATTCGTGGGTACCCCGTTCTAATATGTGACCATCGTCTAAAACGACCACCTGGTCAAATTGGAACAGGGAAAAGATCCGGTGGGTAATTATTATGGCGGTTTTATCCTGGAGATATTGATACAACTGATGGATGATTTCCCGTTCCGTTCGGGCGTCCACCGCGCTCAGGCAGTCATCCATGACGATGATGCGGGGCTCTTTAATCAATCCTCTGGCTATGGCTATACGCTGTTTCTGTCCTCCGCTCAAGGTAACACCCCTCTCCCCTATCATGGTTTCATACCCCCCTGGGAAACCTTCGATTTCCCCGTCCACAACCGCCTGACGGGCTGCCTGGTGTACATCTTCCATGGAAGCGGTCGGGTTCCCAAAGAGGATATTATTCCTAACGGTTTCACTAAAAAGGAAAACATCCTGGGGGACATAGCTGATCTGATCCCTCAGGCTTTTGAGGCGCATATTCCTGATATTGTTGCCATCCAGGAGCACCTCCCCATGCTGGGCATCGTACATACGCAGTAGCAGTTGGGCTATGGTCGTTTTCCCGGAGCCCGTACGACCAATGATGGCTACCTTCTGCCCTTTACCTATATGGAGGTCAAAATTTTTAAGCGCTTTAATCCCGGTGTGGGGGTAGGTGAAGTCAATATGATTAAAGTGGATCTCCCCTTCCAATTCCCGGTTTTGGGAAGCGGGCAGGTCTTCTATCGTGGGGCGTATGGTCAAAAACTCATTCAACCGCCCTTGAGAGGCCGCTGCCCTTTGGGTCATGGAGGCCACAGAGCCAATGGCACTCACAGGGAAGGTCAGCATATTGATGAAAAGCACAAATTCCGTCAGGGTACCAAAGGAAATATCCTGGGGATTATGGATATACATAAACCCACCCACCATGATGGTCAAAAGGGTGCTGATGCCTACCACAAAAGACATGGCTGGAAAATAGATGGCTTCCACCCGGGCAAGCCCCAATGCATTGGTCTTATATTCTTCGCTGCTGTTTTTAAAGAAAGACAGCATGGCTTTTTCCTGAACAAATGATTTGATCACCCGTATCCCGGAATAAGATTGTTGTGCGTTCGTGGTTAGATCGCTCAACAGCGCCTGGATACGCTCACTTCTGCGGTGAATGATGGTATTGACAAAATAGATGGTGATGGCCAGCAATGGAAGGGGCGCTAAGGTGTAAAGCGTAAGGGTCACGTTTTCCTTCCACATATAATAGACACTCATGGAAATTAAGGCCAGCAGGTTGATCAGGTACATGATGGCCGGCCCCGTGAACATACGCACCCGGCTAACGTCTTCTGCCATACGGTTCATCAAGTCCCCTGTGCTATGGGTTTTGTAGAAATTCGTATCCAGTTGCTGATAGTGCTGAAACACTTCATTTTTCTGATCAAACTCAATATGCCTGCTCATGACGATGATGGTCTGCCGCATCAAAAACATAAACAACCCCCTGAGCAGGGCGAGGACTAACAAAGTGATCCCGCAAAGGGCTACCACATTGCTAAAATTCCAATGGTCAATGCGTACAAGTAAGACTTGGGTAAGGGGATCCGGGGCCTTGGGCAAGGACGATCCTGTATGGGCTGCCTCCCCTGTCGTTACCCCCTCCTTGGTCAGGTGAGCCATCAGCTTATTGACGACATATTTGGTCACCAATGGAGCCAGGACGCTGAAGTAGTTGGATAGAATAACGAATATGAACCCCGCGAACAAACGAAGGCGGTATTTCCAGAAGTATTTTTTTAGCGCCAGTAGTTGAGACATCGTGGGAGCAAAAATACAACTTCGGTTATAATTGTAGAGCGCTCCGCGCCTACGCCAATGATCGAGGGCGCTCCGCGCCCTTAGGCCGGATTCTCCGCCGGCGCCGGATCGTTCAGGTGATTCCAGGCCGGTATCAGGAAGGCACACATGAAAGCCGCCACGCAGTGCATGGGAATGGTCAGGATTTTGAAGTCCCGGTTGGAGGGAGAACCATCGGGCAGCATGGGCGCAAGGGGGCCTGCAAGGATACTACAAATGAGCAAGGCCATACAACCTAGGATGAAGACAATGCGGTGATGGCGCGTAGCACTATAGAGGAGATAATAAACAACCCCGCCTAACAAAATAGGGAGCATAGTAGCAATCAGCACAAAATGCCATTTCACACTGGGGTAATCGATGAGCAAGAGTATACGTGCCGCAATGAACCAGACAAGGTTGATGACTGCGGCAATGATTCCTACTTTAAAGCCTGCCTTAAGGCAGTTATAAAAGTCCTTTGACATGCCGAATCGTTTTAGGGTAAGACGATGGTACAAAGTTATATAAAAAAAAGGGGGGCTTGCCCCCTTTTAACAATGTATTTACCCTTTCAGAAATTGCAGATCAGCATTAATTTTCACCTCATCACTCACCACAACTGAACCAGCCTCTGTAACCCCATTCCAAACCAATCCGAAGTCCTTTCTATTGATCTTTCCGGTCACACCAAAACCAGCTTTGGTATTACCATAAAAGTCCTGGGCAACCCCGCCATATTCTACATTCAGCGTAACTGGCTTGGTGATATCCCTGACGGTCAGGTTTCCGATTAGATCATACGCATCTCCCCCCACTTTTTTAAAGCCGGTACTTTCGAAGGTAATTTCAGGGAATTTTTCCGCGCTGAAAAAGTCATCGCCTTTCAGGTGGGTATCCCTTTGATCATTGGCGGTATCAATGGAATCCACCTTAATCTTGAACACCACTTTGCCTTGGGTAAAATCTTCCCCATCTGTTTCAATTGTTCCTTCAAAATGTTGGAAGGTCCCGGTTACATTGGTGATCATCAGGTGACGCACCTTGAACTGTACCAGGCTGTGCATAGGATCAACTGTCCACTTGGTGATAGCC
>CAJCIQ010000097.1 GCA_903970475.1 Beijerinckiaceae bacterium | reverse complement strand
AAACGGAGCACCTGCATCGCGTCAGCTAATGTGCATGCGTAAACGGAGCACCCGCACCGCGTCAGCCAATGTACCCGCGCCGACGGACCGCTCGCCCAGCGTCAGCCAATGTACCCGCGAGACGGACCGCTCGCCCAGCGTCAGCTAATATGCATGCGTAAACGGAGCACCTGCATCGCGTCAGCTAAGATGCAGGCGTAAACGGACCACCCGCACCGCGTCAGCTAAGATGCATGCATAAACGGAGCACCTGAACCGCGTCAGCCAATGTAAGGGGGTTACAAGGGGGGCTTTGCCCCCCTTGTGCAACGCATGGATGTTTTTTTGCGCCGCCGTAAGTTTTCGAAGAAAACGGCGGCGCAAAAAAAACCTCCCTGAAGACTCAGGAAGGCAACCTTCTGCATCCAACAGCAGGAGGTGTTTTTTCAACCCATACCAACATTTTTAAGCTCCCGTTTTACCCAAAGGAGGGTGCAGGGGAGTCGCCTTTAGTTTTTGCCGGTCCCACAAATACTGGCGAATCAGTTCGTGGCCCTTTGGAGAGCCTATACCCATAAGGTAGTGTACAAAAAGTTCTTGCTGCAAGTCCGCCAAACCCACTGAAGCATCTATGTTAAATTCCGGACTGAAGCTGAGGAAAATGGAATCAACTCTGAATTTGGAAAGTATATCAGGGCGTATTTCAGCGCGGTATAGCCCTTCCGCTAGCCCCTTCCGGATATTGTTTTCCACCATCTGACGCATGAAGCTGTTCTTGAAGCGCATGAATTTATCATAGGCCGCAGGGTGAAACTTTTGCATGTCGTGGATAGCCACCGGATTAAGGTCTCTTAAGTGTTCCAGGGACCTGTCCTGTATCAGGAATTCCTCATGAATGGCATTCTCTGCTTGTTGAATGTCGATCAGGCATTCGTTCTGAGACTCGTTTACGTGCGCCTCCATTACAGCGCTGACCAACTCTTCCTTATCTGCGAAATACTGATAAATGGTCTTCTTGGAGATACCCAATTGTACAGCTATCTCGTCCATGGTAATGGATTTGATCCCATATCTCTTAAAGAGCTGGTCTGCCTTTTCGTGGATTCTCGCTTTGACGTCCATTTGCTGTACAAAACTATAGAAACTTTTTTTGGGACCAAAGTTTCCGAGGTTAATTTTTTGGAGGAATTACAGGGGCGGCCAATCCATGTTAACTTTACCTAAATATGTGCAGTGTATGCCGCTGAGAATTAAGCCATTTGGAAGGTTTGTCTATAAGGTGATCCTGAACTACTTCTTACAGGGGCTGATTATCCTTGCTCCGATCGCGTTTACGGCCTTTGTGATTTATTCCATTTTCGATAGGGTGGATTCTATACTAAGACCTAGGATTAATATTCCAGGAATAGGCTTTCTGATTATTCTCACAGGCATCATCGTCGTAGGATGGCTTAGTTCTCTCTTTGTCGTGGAGCGGGTTTTGAGCATATTTGATCATTTGTTGGAGCGGACGCCCGGGATAAAGTTTATCTATTCTTCTCTCCGGGACTTTTTCGAAGCCTTTGCCGGTGATAAAAGAAAGTTTGACAAAGCGGTGCTGGTCAACATCAAAGGCGAAGATGTGTGGCAAATAGGGTTTGTGACCAAAGAAGACATGTCTCAGTTTGATATGGAGGGTTATGTATCCGTATATGTTCCACAGTCCTATGCCTTGGCAGGTCAGCTCTATGTCGTTCCACGCGCTAAAATCCGGGCTTTACCAAAGGTGAGTGCCGCAGAAGCTATGCGTTTTTCGATCAGCGGAGGAGTTACAGAAGTGGAGCCGGAAGGGGGCCATGGTCATGCCGCCCCTGTTTCGTCAGCCGTATCGAGCGCTTCATCATCAGTTGCGCCGGATTGATCATCCTCGTGCTGTCCATCAACGAAGTCTCCATGCACTTCGGCATCCGAAGGCCCTCCTTCGATGGGCGTATTCAACGCCAGCCAAAGCTCATCTTTCAAGGCTGATAATCCTTTGTTGGTGACAGAAGAGAAAAACACGTGCGGAATCCCTTCAGGCAATTCTTTTTCTATTTCAGCTTCCAGCTCTTCATCCAACATATCACTTTTGCTGATTCCAATCACAAAGTGCTTGTGCAGCAGTTCTGGATTATATTTTTCCAACTCACTTTGGAGAATATCAAATTCTGATGAAACCGAATTGCTATCAGCAGGGATAACAAATAATAAGACAGGGTTTCTTTCTATATGTCTCAGGAAGCGATGTCCCAATCCTTTACCCTCCGCCGCTCCTTCAATGATCCCTGGAAGGTCCGCCATACAAAAGGATTTCCCGCCCCTGTATTCCACCATGCCCAGGTGAGGGATAAGGGTAGTAAACGCATAGTCCGCGATTTTGGGTTTGGCGGCGCTGATGGAAGAAAGCAAAGTTGACTTACCGGCATTGGGAAAGCCTACTAGTCCTACGTCAGCGAGTACTTTTAATTCAAGGGTTTTCCAACCTTCTACCCCTTCTTCACCGGGCTGAGCGTGTTCTGGTACCTGATTGGTAGGTGTAGCGAAATGCGCATTACCTAATCCGCCCCTTCCTCCTTTGAGCCATATGACTTCCTGGCCGTCTTCCAGGATCTCAGCCTCGACTTGATCCGTTTCTTCATCCCTGGCTACGGTTCCCAATGGAACTTCAATGATGGTATCCTTGCCAAAACGCCCTGAGCAGTTATTGCCACTGCCGCTTTCACCATTTTCGGCCAGTACATTTTTATAATAGCGCAGGTGCAGCAGCGTCCATAACTGAGCATTTCCTCTCAGGATGATATGGCCACCACGACCTCCGTCTCCCCCATCCGGTCCGGCTTGGGCATTGTATTTTGTACGCATGAAGTGCTTGCTTCCCGCCCCACCATGACCGGACTTAGCGAATATCCGGATATAATCTATGAAGTTGTTCTTTTCCATGTAGCCTGCAAAAGTACACCAATCTGGCGCACTTTGAGGCCTGGGTTTGCGTAAGGTCAGTGGAGAGGCCCCAGGAGTGTGGGGTCCAGTAGAATGGGGCCCCAGGCGTGTGGAAGCTATCCGTGCGGGCGCCATGGCGGGAGGGACACCAGTCTATCCCTGACCTTTCCAGGTTTTATAGTGCTGGGCCTGCAAAGGCCTATCCGGGGGTAATTCCCTCAATGGCTCGCAGGGAATTGCCGTTGCTTTCATAGCCCCAGGCAACCGCTGATACAATTCCGTGCCCGCTGTTTTCCAGCGCAGCATTTCCTCAGAGACCTGGCGGATAATCTTCCCTGGAGTGCCTACTACCAGGCTACGGGGAGGTATTTGCATACCTTCCGTGAGCAAGGTCATGGCCCCAACTATGGATTCATCTCCCAGGTCTACCCGGTCCAGTACTACACTATGGATCCCTATCAGGCAATTCTTTCCAATCCGGGCTCCATGTATACAAGCTCCGTGACCAATATGAGCTCCTTCTTCCAGGCGAACGACGATCCCAGGAAACATATGTATCACACAATTTTCCTGAACATTACACCCATCTCCAATTTGGATGCCTCCCCAGTCTCCCCTGAGCATGGCTCCGGGGCCTATATAGACGTCCTTCCCTATGATGACGTTACCCGTGACAACGGCTTGGGGATGAACATAAGCACTTGGGTCAACGACGGGGACGAAACCTTCGAAAGCGTAAAACATAGTTTTTTATTTTCCCGTAAACTGAGGAGGCCTCTTTTCCAGAAAAGCCTGTACCCCTTCTTCAAAGTCAGCGCTAAGTGCGGCTTTTTGCTGGAAGCAGTCTTCTGTTTGCAATTGATCTTCCAGTGTTTGGGTGGCTGATAAGGAAAAGGCTTCTTTGGTCAGGGCGAGACCAACCGTAGGCAATTGGGCGAGTTTTAAAGCCAGTTCCCAGGCTTTTGCAGGGAATGTCTCTTCAGCGATGACCTGATAGATCATGCCCATCCGTTCTGCTTCCTGGGCGCCTATTTTGTCACCCAACATAGCTAAGGCGGAAGCCCGTTGCCAGCCAACCAGGCGGGGGAGGAAGTAAGTGCCTCCGCTGTCAGGTATGAGTCCAATTTTGGAAAAAGCTTGTACAAAGGAGGCTGTAGAAGAGGCTACAACCACGTCAGCACATAGGGCAATATTGGCGCCGGCCCCGGCTGCAACACCGTTGACGGCTGCCAATACGGGTTTAGGCAGGGCGCGTATTTTGCTAACGATGGGATTGTAGTGTTCCCGGAGGATATTGCGCATACCTGGGCCTTGGGGATCTATTACTTCACTCAAATCCTGGCCTGCACTAAATCCTTTTCCGGCTCCGGTAATCAGCACAGCGCGGACTGCATCGTTTTGGGCACATTCATCCAGCGCAGCCTGCAAGGCAAAGGCCATTTCCCGGTTGAAAGCATTTAATTTTTCAGGCCTGTTTAAAGTAATCCTGGCTACTTGTTGTTCGATGGAAAGGGCGACGGTGGTGGTAGTGGAAGACATAGGTATGCTAATGGCATTTAAAATAGTCGAATGGCTCTTGACAGTCCAGGCAACGATACATGGCTTTGCAGGCCGTGGATCCGAATGGGCTGATCATTTCTGTATGGCAAGAGCGGCAGCGGGGACAGCTAACGGCTTCCTCCCTCTGGAAGGGCTCCAGGTGACACACAGAAGAAACTGGGTTGGGTGGTGCGATCCCAAAGGCTTCCAACTTGCCCCTTGCTTCTTCGCTCAACCATTCCGTAGTCCAGGCGGGGAATAGGGTTGTTCTTACTTCTACAGGATAATATCCAGCGGAAGTTAAGGTCATCTGGATGGTGGCTTTTATCATATCCACAGCAGGACAACCAACATAAGTCGGGGTAATTATTACGGTTACACCCAGCCCATTTCTGTCCGTATGGAATACAAAATTACTTTCCACTTCGGGCGTCGGATAGACCCTTACATCCCTTACTATACCCAGGTCGATGATATTCAAGACGGGGACCTCAGGATCAGGGATCCCTTCCAATAATTTCATAACCTTCTTAAGGTCAGGAAACGAAATGATATGATTTACCTCACTCATATAGTTACCAGTTGCTTCCCGGGTAGGCTCGTTGGAGGAATTGCATTTCCGCCAGAACGTAACCCAGGTATTCGGTATGCCGTCCTGTTTTGCCTCCGGATTGAAAACCCGGTGAAGCTGGTACAGGCAGGCCGGCTGCCGAAAAGACCTCCTTTATCCGGTCCATCCAGAATCCCTGCATAAGGGGTGCTGGAAGGGGTTGGATGCCGGTAGGCAATTGGTCCTCATAAGGTGCGGGTAGGAAAAACTCTCCGGTAAACATCCACAAATCTTCCAGTGCGGTCAACATGCGCTGATGACTTTCCTGGGTTCCATCTCCCATTCGGATAACCCACTCACTACTCCACCGGAGGTGGTAGGCAACTTCCTTGTAGGATTTGTTAGAGATTGCGGCAATAGTCGGATCGCTGCTTTCCCGAAGGTAATTATACAAATGATGCTGAAAACTGCTAAACAGAAATTGCCTTAAAATAGTGTGTGCCCAATCCCCATTAGGTTGTTCTACCAACAGCAAGTTTCTGAACTGATGGGCGTCTCTTAAGTAAGCTATGGTGTCCTCTGACTGCCACGCGGTTTCGGAGGCGGCATATTGATAGTAAAGCCTTGCCTGACCTATCAAATCCAAGGATATATTGGTGAGTGCAATATCCAATTCCAGGGCAGGCCCATGCCCGCACCACTCGCTATTGCGATGGCCCAGAATGAGGGTGTTATCACCCAGATACAACAGATATTCGTACAAGGAAGGAAGCATGTCTTTAAAAATGGGTCATTTAACAGGAAGGGGTCATTTATCGGGAGAACCAAATCCGACCTGGAAATAATTGATTAAATATTCTTCACTTCCGGAGGAAGCGAATAGAATGTAGGATGCCTGTAAATTTTGTCTGCCGCAGGCTCAAAGAGATTGTCGGATTGATCAGGATCAGAAGCATGAATCTTACTACTTTCTACCACCCATATGCTTACACCTTCCTGACGACGGGTATAGACGTCTCGGGCATTCTCTATGGCCATGGCGGCGTCTGCTGCATGCAGGCTGCCTACATGCTTATGATCCAGTCCCTGTTTACTTCTGATAAAAACTTCCCATAAGGGCCATTCATTTGACATAGGGGGCAGGTTGAGGGTTTGATAGATTGGTTTCAGCGGAGGTTGCCCCAGTGGGGCCGCTACGAGCGACCCCACTGGGATCGGCAAGAGGGGCGCCGGCGGAAGTCCCTGCTGCCCGCTTCTGGCTATGCGCCAGGGCGGCTTCCCGGACCCAGGCCCCATCAGCCCAGGCCGTTTTCCTGGCCTCCAGCCTTTGGCGGTTACAAGGGCCCTGACCAGCAATGATGGCCTTGAACTCCTCCCAATTAATGGCTCCATACCGGTAATGTCCTGTTTCAGGATCCAAAGCCAGTTCAGGATCAGGTATACTGATGCCCAGAAATTGCGCTTGTTCAGTCGTAATATCTACAAATCGTTGTCTCAGTTCATCGTTGGAATTGCGCTTGATTTTCCACTTCATACTTTGAGCACTATGGGGCGAATCATCATCACGGGGGCCAAACATCATAAGGGAAGGCCACCACCAACGGTTCAGTGCGTCCTGGGCCATCCCTCGCTGGGCTTCCGTCCCCCTGCAAAGGGTCAACATGATGTCAAAGCCTTGGCGCTGGTGGAAACTTTCCTCCTTGCAGATCCTCACCATGGCCCGGGAATATGGTCCGTACGAGGCCCTGCACAAAGGGACCTGGTTCATGATGGCCGCACCGTCAACCAGCCATCCAATGGCGCCGATATCAGCCCAGGTAAGGGTAGGGTAGTTAAAGATGGAAGAATACTTTGCTTTTCCACTGTGCAGTTGCTCATATAATTCATCCCTGGTAATACCCAGGGTTTCGCAGGCTGCATATAAATAGAGCCCATGGCCTGCTTCATCCTGAACTTTTGCCAATAAGGCCGCTTTCCGTTTTAGGTTAGGCGCCCGGGTTATCCAATTGGCTTCCGGCAGCATACCCACTATTTCACTATGGGCGTGCTGGCTGATTTGCCTAATCAGTGCTTTCCGGTAATTATCCGGCATCCAGTCCGTTGGTTCTATGCGAACTTCCCGGTCTATTTTATCCTGAAAATAGGATTCTTGTGTTTGTTCAGTTGGCATGGATCAAGCTCGTTATGCTCCTTCAAATATACGATATTAACCGAGGCGCTAACATATGTTAGTATTTTTGTGTGTATATACTTCCATATTACCGAAGACTTGATTATTTTGTAGTGAATATTCGTGAAATCGCGATTGGTTAACGGATATGATGATTGCTTGGAAAATATGAAGGCTACTACCATCTGTACGCTTCCGTTCAAGGTTGATCGATTTCCCCAATCCTTGAAGAGCTACCCGCTGTTGTGTGGATTGGAACAATTGTTGAGCCCCATTACTACAGGCAATCTACTGATCTTCCAAAAGACTTCCTACCAATCTATTTGTACTACTGTGACATCAAACTAAATTGCTATATATGAAAAGAGACCCTTAATGCATAAAAAAAGCAGGGAATGCTACAGCATTCCCGCCGGGTTACGTGTCGAAACCAGGTTTGACAGTGGTATGGCAACCTGAGTTTCTATTTTTTATAACCTCAAGTCTAAATGTATGCAAAAAATGCGGACGATCGGGGGCGAGGGCCCCCATGTCGTAAAACTTCTGTATTCCCACCTGTTCATACTTTTTTGCCCCTTTCTTTTAGCCCTTTGGACGGGGCATACCCAAGCACAGAATGCCCCAGCTACCAGCCCTGAAATTAAAGTAGCAGGCCGGATTAGCGGCGCTAGCGGGGAGCCTATTGCAGGTGCTTCTGTTCAGATTAAGGGCAGCTCCAGGGGAACGACCTCAGACTTCAACGGGAATTTCATCCTCAGTGCTCCTTCTAATGCGACACTAGAAATTACCTCCATTGGATTCCAGACCCAGGAAGTTTCGGTAGGAAACCAAACAAACCTGGACATTAAACTTACGCCCGGCACTAAAATGCTGGATGAAATAGTTGTGATCGGTTATGGTGTCCAAAAAAAGATTGATGTGACAGGATCGGTCTCTTCCGTAAAGGGTGACGATATTTCCAGGCAGGCCTCCAACAACGCGGTAAGTGCCTTGCAAGGTAAGGTAGCCGGGGTGCAGATCACCAACGTGGGTACACCAGGTTCAAGCCCTTCTATATTGATCCGTGGCCTAGGCACTTATTTCGCTTCCACCGGGCCTCTATATGTAGTGGATGGGATATGGGTAAACGATATCAACTTCCTCAATCCGGCTGATATTGAAAGCATGAGTATATTGAAGGACGCCTCTTCTACGGCCATCTATGGGATCAACGGAGCAAATGGCGTGGTGGTGATCACCACTAGAAAAGGTTCGAAGGTTGGGAAGGTCAATGTCAGCTATAATGGCGATGTCGGTTGGCAAAAAATAACCAACCAGGTGAAGATGGCCGATGGTTATGAATATGCCGTCATGTTCAATGAATTACAAAGAGAAAGCAGCGCTACGCCCACGCAACTCGATTCATCCCAGTTCGGGACAGGGACCAATTGGTTTAACCAGACCCTCCACAACGCCATTGTGACCAACCATCAGGTCAGCGTCAGCGGGGGTAGCGACAAAAGCACTTTCAACTTTTCCCTGGGCTATCTCTATCAGCAGGGAGCCCTGAAGACCAACGATTATCAGCGCTACACAGCTACCCTGCAAAACGACATCAACATCACCAAAAACATTAAGATAGGGTACAGTGCTATTGGTACCTATGGATTGAGCGATGACGTACCAGGCGGTATGTGGCACGAAATCTATTCGGCGCCCCCTATTATCCCGGTTCGTTTTGCACAAGGTAATTATGGGGACCCAGGCTATTATGGATTAGGATCCTCCGTTTCCAATCCCCAGGCTACTCTGGATTTTAATAATTCCCACTCCAAGGATGCCAGTTTACAAGGAGGCGCCTACCTGGATATTAAGTTCCTTCAACACTTTACTTACCATGGCTATATCGGAGGCCAATGGGTGGACAATGGTGCTAAGGTGTATACACCGGTGTATGATGCTACCTCTACCCAGAACAATGCCGTCAGCAACCTGAGCATCACCGATTACGAAACCCGTAGATGGATCGTAGAAAATACCCTGACTTGGGAAAAGAAATTCGAAGGTGGCCATTCTTTGACCCTGCTGGCAGGTCAGCACGCTGACTATTATTACTATGATGAAATTCATTCTTCCGCCATCAATGTCCCGGATGAAACAAATGGCAACTGGTACCTGGGATTGGGAACCGGGGGCACGGGCACTACCTATGATGTAGACCCCAACCAATATAATCCGGCTTATCCGTTACTATCTACTGTTGCCTCTTATTTTGGACGGCTGCAATACAGCTACCAGGATAGATACAGCCTTAATGCGACTTTCCGGGCTGACGGTTCCTCTAAGTTCGTAGGGTCCAGCCGTTGGGGCTACTTCCCTTCCGTGGGAGCGGCCTGGGTCGTGACCAAAGAAAAGTTCATGGAGAACCAGCATATATTCAATTCCCTGAAGATCAAAGGTAGTTGGGGACAAGTGGGCAACGTAGGTATTCCTACTTATATCAGCCAGCAGACCTCAGTGTCGGGTGGGGCTTATAGTGTAATTTATGGCAATACGGGCACGATTTCACCGGGTGTCAGCGTTGCCTCCATCACACCTGCGCAGCTTGTCTGGGAGAAAAGTGAGGGTACAGATATAGGTCTGGAAGCCAGCTTTCTGACGGATCGGTTAACGCTAGAAGCCGATTACTACAATAAGGACACAAAGAATTTTGTTTTCCAGGTAAACCTTCCTGGATCTGTAGGTGCATCGACTTCGAATATCTATGAGAACGTTGGAGACATCAGAAACAGAGGGTTAGAATTGACCTTGGGGTGGCATGATAAAATTAGCAAAGACTTCCATTACAGCATAAACGTCAATGGGGCCCTCAACAACAATGTGGTACTGTCCAACAGCGCTGGTGGCCAGAAGATTTATAATGGAGGGGAAGGTGCCACGGGGGGACAGTATACCACGGTAACCACCAAAGGAGAGCCTATTGGGGAGTTTTACGGATATAAAGTGATGGGTATTTTTCAAACCCCCGCTGACATAACCGACTATGTAGATAAGACGGGGAACGCATACCAGCCCACCGCCCAGCCTGGAGACTTCAAATACCAAAGCACCACAGGCGTAGGTCCTGTCAGTGGGAACGACAGGCAATACCTGGGCAATCCCAACCCCAAATACACTTATGGTATTAACACCAATTGGGGCTATAAAAGCTGGGATCTGTCCTTGGATTTTAATGGGGTAGCCGACGTAAGTGTGTATAATGCCAACCTGGCTTTACGTTACGGAGCAGAGAACTGGACTCGGGATTATTATGAACACCGCTGGCATGGACCAGGCACCTCCAATACTTATCCTTCAGCCAACATCGGTGGTAATCAAAACTATGTGCCCAATTCCTTTTTTGTAGAGAGTGGAAGTTACTTCCGGATCAGGGACATGCAACTGGGCTACACTTTTTCAAAGGAAATGATCAACCGGGATTGGGTCCAAAGGATCCGGGTATACGTAGACCTACAGAACCCGTTCAACTTCTTTTCTTACAAAGGATTTTCACCTGAAATCGGGGGTAATCCAGGGAATATAGGTATAGATAATAACATCTATCCTTTGTATGCCACCTATCGTTTCGGAGCATCCCTCACTTTTTAACCTGAAAATGAATGATTATGAAAATCTTTGTAGACAGCTATATATCAAACAGGATCCGGTCAGGACTTTGTGTCTTTATCGCGCTGGCTGCGTTGAGTGCCTGTTCCAAGAATTTCCTGAATCCCAATGTTCAGGGCCAGCAACCGGTGACCCAGCTCTGGCAAACCCAGGCGGACGCCACCAATGCTGTTAATGCGATTTATGGTAACCTGAGAACCTATGATAATACCGCCTTCCCCCCTATCGCCGTAGAAAGCCTGGGCTCGGATGATGCGGTGAAGGGGTCCGTCGCTTCTGACGCCACCTTCATGAATGAGTACAATAACTTTACGGTTACTGCCACCGAAGGACAGTTAGATGGTTTCTGGATTGGCCAGTACCAGAACATCAACCTCTGTAACCAGGTCATAGACAATATCCCCGCCATACAAATGGATGCCAGCCTGAAAGCCAGGTATATAGGGGAGGCTAAATTTGTGCGGGCCTATTCTTACTTCCGGCTGGAAAGAGCCTTTGGCAATATTCCCCTGGTGCTTACCGTCCCTAAAACTGCCGATGAGGTTAACCCCACCCAAAGTACCCCGGCTCAGGTTTGGGCAGCTATAGAAAACGATCTGGATTCGGCGGCGGCCGTGCTGCCTCAGAGCTATGCGGCAACTGATGTAGGCCGTGCTACCCTGGGTGCTGCCCTGTCCCTTCATGCCAAGGTTTGTTTATACCAAAGTAAGTTTACAGATGCAGTGACCTATACCAGCAAAGTCATGACCCTGGGATACGCCCTGTTCCCCAACTTCGAACAGTTGTTTCGTATTCCTAATGAAAATTGCTCCGAATCCATATTCGAGATCCAGTGTAATTATGTGGCAGGTAACCCAGGCATCAATGATTCCCAGTTTTCCCAGGTGCAAGGCGATAGAGATGTGACCCCTTCCGTTGGATGGGGCTTCAATTCTCCCTCCCAATCCCTGATTGATTCCTTTGAGGTCGGCGACAATAGGTTGCACGGGACTGTCCTTATGGCCGGAACCACCACGCCGGAAGGGGATGTGGTACCTCAGCCTCAAAACGGAGCACCCACTACCTACAACATGAAATCCTATGTGCCCTTTGCCGAAGCGGCTGCCCGGGATGCGGCTTCCAATCCGGGCTGTGAACAAAACGTTCGCGTACTCCGCTATGCAGACGTGTTGCTGATGAATGCCGAAGCCAATGCCCAAACGGGTAATGCTGCCGCTGCGCTCACCAGTCTGGAAATGGTCAGGGCCAGGGCCAGGGCAAACAGCGCCAATCCAGCTGTGGACCTCCCTCCCGTAACGGCTACCGACCAACCGACTTTACTTTCCGCTATTTACCACGAAAGAAGGGTGGAAATGGCCATGGAATTTGACCGGTATTTTGACGTGATCCGTCAGGGCCGGGCCTCTGCTGTTTTTGGCGCCAGAGGTTGGACAGCGCACAACCAGTATTGGCCTATTCCACAGAATGAAATTGACGTTGCATCAGGACAATTAAAACAAAATCCCGGGTACTGAAGGTCCTTTCATTTTTCACTTACTTAATGCATTTGTATGAAACATATTCTTTCCAAACATCAGCGGACCATGGGGGCATTGGTCATAGTGGGTTTGTTTGTCTGGGCCTGCCAGAAAAAATTCGACCCCAATTCTTATAAACCCAATGAGGAGTTCAACGGGTACAGTTACTCCAGGGATGTGGCTCCCAGTAATCTGGTGGCCTACTGGGCTTTCAATAATTCTATGATCGATAGCGTTTCCGGTACTTATGCCAATAATGCTGGGGCTACCTATGGTACAGGTATTGTAGGACAAGGCCTTCAATGCGGGTTGAACCAATATGCTGTTTTTCCCATCACCCCTGCTATACAGGCTATGAAGAGCGGGACCTTTTCTTACTGGGTCAATACCCCCATTAATTCCAATGGCATTCAGGAAGCCCTCTGTATTGTGGACAGTAACCAGTTTTGGGGAAACCTGGATATGTTTTTCGATGGTCAAAGTGCTACGGGCTGTACCATGAAGATTCAACTCTATGGGAACGGGACCAATGAAGTCTGGCTGACCAACTGGACCCTGGCCAATCCCTGGAACGCTTGGCAGCATTTGGTGTTGACCTATGACGATACCACCACGACGTTTAATTTTTATGTGAACGGGGCATTGTACCAAAACGGCACTTTGGTGGGCAGTGCACAAGAACCCAACTTCGAGGCCCTCAACTTCACCGCGGCACCCACAGTGGTATTTGGTTCGGCCCAATTCATGACGACGCCTTCCCAAACCAGTGGAGCGACCTCCCAATCCTGGGGTGGATACCTGGCAGGCGTAGTGGATGAAGTGCGCTTTTACAACAGGGCACTCACGCCCTCAGAAATTAGTGCCCTGTATAAGCTGGAATTATTAGGGCGTTAGCCAATAACGCTGGAGTCTTTAGCGCATAAAAACTATGAATACACAGAATCATAACCAAGGAACTGGTAGGGCAGATCAGGGATACCGAACCTGGTGGAAATACCTGCTGCTCCACCAACCCAGGCGAAAATCCAGGCTGGGATTGTTGCTGGTCATGGCTTTCATGGCTATGGCTTGTAGCAAATCTTCCCAGCCTGGGTCTAAGCCCACCACACCTACTTCCTTTGAGTTCAATTCCCTTTCGGTAAACGGGCTCTCCACTGGATTTACCTATTACAACGTGGGATTTCAACCGGTGCTCAAATTTAATTTTACAGCCTCTTTAGCCAATGTCAGCTCCTGGCCTTCCATCACTTTTCAAACGGCTTCAGGGGCCAATGTGGGTTATACCGCTACGCTGGCCAATAACGATAGTACCCTGATCATCACACCGGCTTCAAAGCTGCCGGCGATCACCGTCTACAAAGTCTCCATCAGCACAGCGCTGGCAGATGCTACCGGAGGAACCCTTGAATCTCCAGTAGCTGTCAACCTGATCTCTTCCATAGATTCTACGGATAAATTCCCCCGGATCAGCGATTCCGCTTTGCTCACACTGGTGGAGCAACAAACCTTCAACTACTTCTGGTCCTTTGGTCATCCTGTATGTGGCATGGCCAGGGAAAGAAATACCTCCGGGGACGTAGTGACTACCGGTGGAACAGGTTTTGGTATCATGGGCATCGTGGTCGGCATACGAAGGGGATTCATCACCAGGGCAGAAGGACTGGCCAGGGTCAAGCTCATTGTATCCTTTCTGACCAATACAGCGACCCGCTATCACGGCGCTTTTTCGCATTGGATTAATGGGAGTACCGGCGCTACCGTGCCCTTTAGCGCCACCGACGATGGAGCTGACCTGGTAGAAACGGCCTTCCTGATGCAGGGACTCCTTACGGCCCGTCAATACTTCAATAGCACATCCGACACAGCGGAGGCCAACCTTCGCACGGCCATCAATGCGCTTTGGACAGGAGTGGATTGGGGTTGGTTCAGGCAAGGCGGACAGAATACCCTTTATTGGCATTGGTCCCCAGATTATGCCTGGTCAACCAATCAACAGATCACGGGATGGGATGAAGCCTTAATCACCTATATACTGGCTGCTTCTTCGCCCACCGATAGTATCCCCAAAGTAGTCTACGATAATGGCTGGGCAGCGAGCGGGGCAATGAAGAACGGGAATGCTTTTTACGGGATTACCCTGCCTTTGGGTCCTTCTGAGGGAGGGCCTCTGTTTTTTACCCACTACTCCTTCCTGGGTTTAAACCCCAATGGGCTCTCCGATGCTTACGCCAATTATTGGACCCAGGATACGGCCCATACCGCCATCAACTATGCTTACTGTGTGACCAATCCCCTCGGGTACAATGGGTACAGCGCTTCCTGTTGGGGGTTGACAGCCAGCGATGATAATGCGACCGGTTATGCAGCCCATTCCCCTACCAACGACGTAGGCGTGATTTCACCGACGGCCGCCATTTCTTCCTTACCATATAGCCCGGTGGCGTCCATGAATGCACTAAGGTTTTTCTATTATACCCTAGGAGATAAGCTCTGGGGACAATATGGATTTGTCGATGCGTTCAACCTGACCAATGTTTGGTTTGCTACTTCCAATATTGCCATAGACCAGGGTCCTCAGATCGTCATGATAGAAAATTACAGGACCGGGCTTTGCTGGAACCTGTTCATGAGTTGCCCGGAAATACAATCTGGTCTACAGCGATTGGGTTTTGTATCAACACCATAAAAGGTCCGGGCCCTATGGCTTTGCGCACTAAATATCTATTGTTTATGGAAAAAACGATTGGCCTCCTCTTAATCATCTTGCTTATTGCACCGCCATCACTATGCGCACAAAACGATGCGAAGATGAATGCCTTCATCGACGTCCTCTTAAAAAAGATGACCCTGGAAGAAAAGTTGGGTCAGCTGAATCTGCCGGGGGCGGGAGATATCACCACCGGTCAAGCTTCCAGCTCTGATATCGGGCAAAAGATCAAGGAAGGTAAAGTGGGCGGATTGTTCAATATAAAAGGGGTGGAAAAGATCAAGGCCGTGCAAAAGGTGGCTGTAGAGCAAAGCCGGTTGAAGATTCCCCTCCTCTTTGGTATGGACGTGATTCACGGATACGAGACGGAGTTCCCTATCCCACTGGCCCTATCCTGTAGTTGGGATATGGACCTGATTCACAAGACAGCCCGTATAGCTGCCACAGAGTGCAGTGCCGATGGCATATGCTGGACCTTCAGTCCCATGGTGGATATATGCCGTGATCCACGTTGGGGGAGGGGAGCCGAAGGGAGCGGGGAAGATCCTTACCTGGGCTCGGCCGTTGCCAGGGCTATGGTCAGTGGATACCAGGAAGACTTGAAGCATAATGACGACGTACTGGCCTGTGTGAAGCACTTTGCATTGTATGGCGCCATTGAAGCGGGCAGGGAATACAATACCACCGACATGAGTAGGGTGAGGATGTACAATGAGTACTTCCCTCCTTATAAGGCCGCCGTGGATGCAGGGGCCGCCTCCGTGATGTCTTCCTTTAATGAAATTGACGGGGTGCCGGCCAGCGCCAACAACTTCCTGATGAATCAGGTCCTGCGTGCCCAATGGGGATTTAAGGGTTTTGTCGTAACGGATTATACGGCTATCAATGAAATGACGGAGCATGGAATAGGGGACTTGCAAACGGTATCGGCCCGGGCTTTGAAAGCAGGCATCGATATGGATATGGTGGGTGAAGGATTCCTTACAACGCTGGCCGCCTCCCTGAAAGCAGGATCGATTACCCTGGCTGATATTGACAAAGCCTGTAGACGGATTCTGGAGGCCAAATACAAGTTAGGCCTCTTTGACAATCCCTATAAATACTGCGACCTCCAGCGGGCTGGATCCCAACTGATGACCCCGGAAAACCTGAACGTAGCCAGAGAGGTAGCTGCCCAAACTTTTGTGCTTTTGAGAAATCAACATAACCTGCTGCCCTTGTCCAAGAGCGGTACCATCGCCCTGATAGGGCCGCTGGCCGACAATAAGGAAAACATGGTAGGCACCTGGGCCGTCGCGACAGATCCGGCCAAAGCGGTATCTGTCCTTGATGGGCTAAAGTCAGCGGTGGGGGATAAAGCAAATATCCTCTATGCAAAGGGTGCTAATATGGTAGATGATTCTTTATACAATTCCAGGATAGACGTATTTGGTAAACCCACCTACTGGGATAACCGTTCTGAAAAGGATATGATGGATGAGGCTTTGCGTGTCGCATCCAAAGCCGATGTGATTGTAGCCGCCCTGGGGGAGGGCGCAGAGATGTCCGGAGAGTGTGCCAGCAGGTCAGACATTGGTTTGCCTGGAGCGCAGCAACGATTGTTGGAGGCCCTGGTAAAAACGGGAAAACCCGTCGTCTTACTTTTATTTAATGGGAGGCCCCTGGCCATTGATTGGGCCGGCAAAAATGTACCCGCTATCCTGGACGTATGGTTTGGTGGAACAGAGGCGGGGGCTGCTATTGCAGACGTATTATTCGGAGACGTCAATCCCAGCGGAAAACTAAGTGCTACCTTTCCGCAGAACGTAGGTCAGGTCCCGTTATATTATAACCACATGAATACGGGCCGCCCTTTATCAGCGGGAGCATGGTTCACCAAATTCAGGTCCAACTACCTGGATGTTTCTAACGATCCGGTCTATCCATTTGGCTATGGATTGAGTTATACCACTTTCCAATATGGAAGGCTTTCCCTGAGCGCGACCTCACTAAAAGGCAACCAAACGCTTCAGGCCTCCGTAACGGTGACCAATACTGGAAGCAGGGAAGGCAAGGAAGTCGTGCAACTCTATATCAGAGACCGGGTCGCCTCCATTACCAGACCCGTCGAAGAGCTCAAAGGCTTTAAAAAAATTGACCTGGTCCCCGGCGCTACTACCACCGTCACCTTTGCATTAACCCCTGCTGATTTGAAATTCTACAACGGAGCGCTGCGCTATGATTGGGAACCCGGAGATTTTGACATCATGGTAGGGGGCAATTCCAAAGACCTGCAAATAGGGAGCGTACATTGGGAAAAGTGAGACCGGCCCCGGATCAATCGATTGCGCAAGTTTACCACTTCGTTAAGTTTTTGTTTCCTCCCGCCTGCAAGATTTACTAGATTTAATTTCGCCCTCTCTAGCTCGGTAAATCAGGTGGGAATGGACTCCATTATGCATTGGCAAAAGGTAGTAGAATGGGACGATAGATCAGCCTTTGAACTATTGTTCAGGGAACATCACTCCGATGTTCGAACATTTGCATTGGCCCTCACCAGGTCAAGGGCCATGGCCGATGACGTTACCCAGGAAGTGTTTATTCGCCTGTGGGAAAAGCGTAAAAAACTGAGGCACATACAAAACTTCTCCTACTACCTGCTGACCATGGTGCGCAATCAAAGCCTTAACTTGCTCAGAAAGCACCGGTACCGGATGGAAATAGACCTGGACAGTGTAAATATGGAACGCCTGACTTTACACGTAAATCCTGAGTCTTTAATGATCTCCTCGGAAATGTTGGGGCGCATCAACTCAACCGTCAATGATCTCCCACCCCGTTGTAAACTCATCTTTTTTCTGGTGAAGGAAAAGGGCCTTAAGTATAAAGAGGTCGCTACCCTCCTGGATGTCTCCCTTAAAAATGTCGAAAACCAAATGGGCATTGCCCTGAAACGGCTCGGTGCCGCCGTTGAACTGATGGTTTTGTCTTAACATGGCGCAACCGGTTGCGCATTCTTTTATTTTCCTTTTGGGGTTTTGTCTAGTCGTTGTGTCTTTTATCCTTGGACGTTAATCATCGCCATGGATAAAGAAAGGATTTGGATATTGTTCTCTAAGAAAATGAGTGGAGAGATCGGGCCTGCTGAATTGAAAGAACTGGAAGAATTATTAAAACGAGGAGACCAGGTTGCTGGAGACTGGATGGAAGAGGCATGGACTGCTCCCCTCAGGCCCGCACCGGTTGATGAAGCCGCGTTCGTCAATTGGAAGGCCATACAGGAACAAATTGAGGCAAAGGAAGGCAAAGTCCTTGCTTTAAGGGGATATAGGCCTTGGTTATGGGCAGCAGCCAGTTTTGTGCTGCTTGCTATGGCTGGTGCTGGTGGGTATTGGTATGCCGTAAACAACAAGCCTTTGGAGCCTTTGCAACAAAGCACGGCTTCTACTACTGCGGATTCCCGTTCCAAGATTGCCTTACCTGATGGGACAACCATTTGGCTGAACAGCGACAGTAAAATCATTTATAATAACCACTTTGGCGTGGACAATAGGGATATAACCCTTAAAGGGGAAGCCTATTTTGATGTCGCGAAAAATCCATCGGTTCCCTTTGTGGTGCATGCAGGTGGCCTCGATATTAAAGTTTTGGGCACCGCCTTTAATGTAACGGACTATGAAAAGGACAGGCAGGTAACTACGGCCTTGGTTCAAGGATCTGTAGCCCTTAGTGCTGCGGCAAAGCCGGGATGGAAGGTGTTGTTGCAGCCTCATCAAAAAATTTCCATATCCCTGGATTCCTTACCCCATACCTTATTGCGTGTAAATCCTGGTAAGGTGACGCCTATTGAGCCTGAACCTAAGTCCAATATTATTCCTGAGATTTCCTGGGTGGATGATAAGTTGGTCTTCTATAAGGAACCTTTCGAATCTCTGGCTAGGCGGATGGAGCGCTGGTATGGGGTGGATGTTGATATTAAAAACGCGGCTCTGGATAAAGTCACCTTGACGGGGGTATTTGATAAAGAGTCTTTGGATCAGGCTTTGAAGGCATTGCAACTCAGTTGTAAATTTCATTACAGCATTCACAATAACCAAGTAACCATAACTAACTAGTACTCACTAAAGCATCTGTTATGTAATTCACCAAGGACATAAAAAAGGGAGATGGTGACACATCCCCCAACGCTCTCAAATTCTAACCGGGGATCCACATGTTTGGACGACCTGAGGCCCCCTCATTTTTAATTTTCAAGCAACTAAAGGTATGACAAAAAATGGAGTGCGACGACTCTACAAATTGCTATTGGCAATGAAACTTACCATCCTACTACTCACCATTGCAGGTTTGCATGCTTATTCCCTGGGCTGGTCCCAGGAAACGGTAAGCCTTTCCGTAAAGGGAATGGAACTGCGCAAGTTATTCGCCCTTTTGCAAAGGGAAAGCAGCTATAAGTTCTTATACAAGGACGAGGTTGTTCCAGACAGTGTACGCGTGAGTCTGAATGTATCAGGCACACCCGTTCCTCAAGTGTTGGACCAGGCCCTTAGGAATACAGCCCTGACCTACAAAGTCCTAGACAATGACCTGGTGGTGATCACTCCGCTGAGCCTAGTCTTTCAGGATATACTGGTACAAGGCATGGTAAAAGACGACACGGGTAATCCACTGCCTGGAGCAACCATAAAAGTGAAAGGCTCCAAGGCCGGAACCCAGACTGGGTCAGACGGTAGTTTTTCCATCCGGGTTCCGGATGACGCCGTACTTCAGATTTCTGCCGTTGGCTTTGCCAGCTTGGAAGTGCCTGCCAGGAATTTTACTGCCGTTGCATTGAAGCGTCAGGTGGGTAGCTTGGATCAGGTGGTGATTGTGGGTTACGGTACGCAAAAGCAATCCGATATCACCGGCGCAGTGGGTACTATTAGCGGGAAGGTATTGGAAGATCGTCCCATAGTCAACGTCGGCAGGGGGTTAATGGGTGAGGTCCCCGGCCTCAATATAACTTCTGCCAGTGGACAACCCGGTAGTCCTGCTGTATTTAATATCAGGGGTTTCACCTCCATTAACGGGGGTACTCCCCTGATCCTGGTCGATGGAATATCTACCAGCCCGGATGATATCAACCCCTTAGATATAGCCAGTGTTACGGTTTTAAAAGATGCGGCCTCAGCTGCGGTATATGGAGCCAGAGGACCTTTCGGCGTAGTGCTGATTACTACCAAATCCGGTAAAAAGGGAGCGCCTACCATATCTTATTCTGCCAATTATGCGGTGAAGAAGATTACACATTTACCGGATGTTGTGACCGACCCTTATACGGTAGCCACCATGCAGAATACTTCCTATTCCGCTTACTATGGTACCAACCTGCACAATGCCAGCTACATGGCCTGGGTACAACAAATTTCCAAAGACCCCAGCATGTCCAGGGTCAGGGTAGATCCCGCCAATCCTGCGGTTTATGACTATGCAGGGTCCACCAACTGGTTCAATGAAATCTATGCACCCACCAATTCCGCTCAGATCCATAACCTGACCGTAAGTGGCGGAGGGGATAAACTCGATTATTATTTGTCCGGAGGATATAACCAGCAGCAAGGGGTATTCCGGTATGACCCGGATGTGTATAACCGTTATAATCTCAGGGCTAAGTTAAACCTGCAAGTCAACAAATGGCTGAGATTATATACCAACTCAGCCTACAACAGGACCAATTATAATGCTCCCTCTTTATGGACTTCTGATTGGACTTCCGGTGACTTGTATCATCAGATTGGGCGTCAGTTTTCCTTGTCAACTCCCGAGAACCCCGATAGATCCTGGACCTCCTCCGGAGTATATGTTGGCTTTCTTACCCAGGGAGGACGTAGCAATACGGTGACGAATGAATTTCAAAACACCATTGGTTTTGAAAGCGACTTCTTCAATAACACCTGGAGGGTGAAAGGAGATTATACGTTCCGTTCCACGGATGATTATACCCGCGCTTATCAAATTCCGGAGAATTACGAAACTGGTCCCAGTCAAACGGTATATCAGGCAGGTCACAGTAACGCATCCAATTCGGCGGATACTTATGCCTACACCGATCTGAATTTGTATTCGGAGTATGAAAACACCTTTAACAAGCATCATTATTTCAAAGCCCTATTGGGATACAACCAGGAGATGAACTCCTATGACGGTTTCAGCGCGTCCAATAATGACCTCATATCGGACGCCATAGGGTATTTGTCTGGAACGACCGGAGCCGTACCTACTGTTAGCGGCACAGGTAACGAATGGACCATCAGAGGAGCCTTTTCCCGGTTGAACTATGCCTATGATGGGAAATATTTATTGGAAGTAGACGGGCGTTATGACGGTTCTTCCAAATTCCCCACCAATAACCAATATGTCTTCCTGCCTTCCGGTTCTCTAGGATGGAAAGTGTCTGAAGAACAATTTTTCTACTCCCTGAAACCTACCATCTCAGCCCTGAAATTGAGGGCATCTTATGGAGCCCTGGGTAACAACCAGAGCTTAACTTCCGATTATCCGTTTGTGCCCTTGCTGTCTTCTGGTCAGATCGCTAATGTACTGGGCGGTGCTCAACCTACAGCCGTCTATGCACCTAATTTAGTGGACCCCAACCTGAAATGGGAGACGATATACACCAAGGATCTGGGTGTGGATATGACCGTTATGAGGCATTTGGATGTCACCTTTGATGTATTTCAACGGGACACCAAAAATATGATCTCCAACGGCCCTGAATTGCCTGCTGTATTGGGCAATACACCACCACTCCAAAACGCCGCGGATCTGAGGACCAGTGGTTGGGAGTTGAATCTGAATTATACTAACCAGTTCAATATCGGAGCAAGTCCCTTCCACTTCAGCATTCATGCCGGATTATGGGATAATCAAACAGTGATTACCAAATATGGCAACCCCTCCAAATACTGGTTCGGAGGCGATTATTATGTGGGGCAACACGTAGGGGATATCTGGGGTCTGAGCACAGCCGGTATCTTTCAAACCAATGCAGAAGCATCCCAGGCGCCTGACCAAACTGTGGTGGAAGGTTATTATGGACAACAGGCCGGAGAGATCAAATATAAAGACCTGAACAAAGATGGTAAAGTTGATTACGGAGCAGGTACCGTTGCAAATCCGGGAGATGCTCGGGTTATAGGAAACACCACACCCCGGTACAGCTTTGGTTTTGGAACAAATATGAGCTGGCATAGCATTGACCTGAGCGTATTCTTCCAAGGTATAGGCAAAGAAAGCTTCTGGCCTGGTACTTCAGGGTATTATTGGAGCCAGTTCTTTTCCCCCTGGGATAATGTGTACAAAAATATCATAGGCACTACCTGGACTCCACAGAACCCCAATGCTTTTTATCCCAGCCTCAAAGGTTGGAGGGCTGGAGACGACGGCGCCTGGCGAGATCTGGCAGTGCCTCAGACCAGATATATCTTCAGTGCTGCCTATATGCGCCTGAAAAACCTGAGTATAGGATATACGCTGCCCATGCCTGCTCTGCACAGGGCTGGTATCAAACAAGTCCGGTTCTACTTCAGTGGAGAAGACCTTTGGGAATGGACCAAACTGCCTAAGGTATTTGATCCGGAAGGACTGGGCGGATCCTGGGGTGCAGGTAAAATCTATCCATTCCAGCGGGGATATTCTTTTGGTGCAGATATCCGCTTTTAAACAAACGTAAACATGACGACTATGCAAAAGAAATTATTCATACTCCTGATGATAGGTGGGCTCGGCGTAATCAGTGCGTGCAAGCAAGACTCGTTCTTAAACCAGCAACCCAAGTCTGATATAACTGCACAGAATTTTTTCAATGATGCCACCGACCTCAATACCTATTGCAATGGCTTATACAGCTTCCTGCCAGGTTGGGGCGTTGCCATAGCTGATCAGCAGAGTGACAACATGGAGACCAATGGCTACAACAAAATAGTAGCCGGTCAAATCGTGGTACCGACCAGTGCGGCAGCAGCCGGATGGACCTGGACCTTTCTAAATCAATGCAACTACTTTTTAGCCCAATATCAAAAAGCACAGGCTACGGAAATAGAAAAAGCGCATTATGCAGGGATTGCTAGGTTCTTCCGGGCTTGGTTTTACTTCAATATGGTAAAGCAATTTGGAGACGTGCCCTGGTACGGCAAACCGTTGACATCTAATGATTCGGCAGATTTATATAAGCCCAGGGATCCAAGGGAACTGGTGATGGATTCCGTTGTAGCTGATTTACGCTATGCGGCTGACTCCAATATGTATACCTCACCTTCTTCTACCCCTTCCGGAACGATCAATAAGTGGGCGGCTTTGGCCCTGCTGGCCAGGGTAGGCCTGCACGAGGGCACTTACCGTAAATATCATGGTATAGCCGGGTATGAGCCCCTGTTGCAGGTGGCCGACAGCGCGGCTCAGGCCATCATGCAAGGTGGGGCCTACAAGTTGTACAGCACCGGAAACCCAACTAAGGACTATTATAACCTGTTCAATACTTTTAATCCCGGTGACGCCCAAAATGCAGAGATCATTCTGGCTTCATTTTACAGTGAAAGCTTACACAATACCCATCCCCTGGATGCGGAACTCAATGCGGGCTATGGCCTGAGCCTGACCAAAGACCTGGCGAACACGTATCTGATGCAGGATGGAACACCGTTTACTTCCCAGCCCGGGTACGATACCATGGCGTTTTACAGCGAATTTGCCGGCAGGGACCCCCGTATGGCCCAGACCATCATAGGTCCTCAGTACGTACGTCAGGGACAGCCTTACGCCCCCTTACTGGGACCAGCTCCCACGGGTTATGAGCAAATCAAGTATTATGTGGATGACCCTTCCCAAACCAGTTGGAATACCTCCTGGAATACCGCTCTGCTCATGCGCTATGCAGAAGTACTGCTCATTGACGCTGAAGCAAGGGCTGAATTAGGCACGCTGACCCAATCCGACCTGAATGCCACCGTGAATGTCGTCAGGGCCAGGGTTAATATGCCCCCGCTCCTGATGAGCGTACCATTGGATCCCGTTTTGGCTGCCGAGTATCCGGCGGTGTCCGGGAGCCTGGCAAATGTCATCCTGGAAATCCGCAGGGAAAGAAGGGTTGAGTTGGCTTGTGAGGGTTTCCGTTACGATGACCTGATGCGCTGGTCAGCCGGAGCATTACTTATCAAACCTTTTGTTGGGATGTATTTTCCCGGGCTTGGAAATTATGATGTCAACCATGATGGGATAATTGATTATGCCTTGGTATCTGCGCTGCCAGCAACGCAGGATCCCAATATATCCTCTTACCTGGTGGTGGGCACAGATGTTTGGATGACCAATGGAAACAGCGGGAATATATGGCCTTATCCCACACTGGTCAAGACTTTCGTAGATCCTAAAAATTACCTGTTCCCGCTCCCGACCGAAGAGCTGGCGCTTAATCCAAACCTCACCCAAAACCCTGGATGGTAAAATGAAGAGAAGAACATTTATGGAAAGGGCTGCCCTGGCAGCGGTAGCCCCTCTTTTTGGCGCCTCAGCCGCCCGTGCGGCAGCCTCCGCGTCTGCCGGCGTTAACCATAGCCCCCAACCCGTATTGACCATTGGCCATATCACCGACATCCACATCGAACCTGCTAACGGAGCCCCGGCAATGTTTCGCAAGTGCATGGACCAGGTGCTGGCGCATAAGGTGGACTTTTTCCTCAATGGAGGAGATTCCATTATGGCCGCGGATTACAAAGATATTACCAGGGACAGGGTCACTGAACTATGGACTTGCTGGGATGATTGCAGGGCTTACCTGAAAGGCTATGATATCTATAGCTGCATAGGTAATCACGATACCTGGTGGGCCGCTCCCAACCAGGAAGATAGCATGTACGGTAAGGACTATGTGGTGAAAAGGCTGGGTATGCCCCATCGTTATTTCAGCTTCGACAGGGGAGGTTGGCATTTTGTCATCCTGGATGGAAACAACAAGGGGGTAAGCCTTGATGAAGAACAAATGGCGTGGCTGGTCAAAGACCTGGACGGCCTTGCAGCCAATACGCCCGTATTGTTGATGTCCCATTATCCCATCATAGGCGTTACTCCTTATTGGGAAGGAGGCATGCACTCCGATTATAAGGAATTGAAGACCCTTTTTTATAAGCACAAAGACAAGATCAAAGTCTGTCTTTCTGGTCACCAGCACTTGCAGGACAGCGCCTCCTATAATGGGGTGCAGTACTTCTGTAATGGAGCCGTGAGCGGTTTCTGGTGGGGGAAAGGCAATGAAAAATCCGCGACGCCTTACTATTACGAGGAAACCCCTCCCGGTTACGCTGTCCTGAAACTATACGCCGATGGCACGCTGGAGAACCATTACTATCCGGTGGATTATAGTTCATCCACCGCCGGCTAACTTCTTGCAGTAGGAATAGGAAATACATGGCCCAGGCAGTCTTGCCGGGCCGAAGGGGGTTATGCCCCCTTTTTGTTTTCCGGCAGGAATGGTACTTTTGTTTTCAAGCATATGAAAGCAACATACTTAGGTTTCCTTGCCTCCCTGGTGTTCCTGAACGCCCAGGCTCAGCACAAAACGATTGGACAGAGAGCTGACTCCATAATCCACCTCATGACCCTGGAAGAGAAAATCGGTCAGATGAACCAGTACACAGGGGACTGGCAAGCGACCGGACCCATCACTCCTGATGGGGACAAACAAAACCAGATCCGCAAAGGCATGCTGGGTTCCATGCTCAACGTGACGGGAGCCGCTCATACCCGCGAGATCCAGGAGATGGCCATGCAGTCCAGGTTGAAGATCCCTTTATTGTTTGGCCTTGATGTCATCCATGGGTATCGTACCACTTTCCCCATTCCTCTGGCAGAAGCCGCCAGTTGGGATACGGCAGCCATCCGTTTGTCGGCTCATATTGCCGCCAAGGAAGCCGCTGCGGCAGGTATACACTGGACCTTTGCGCCCATGGTGGATATAGCCCGCGATCCCCGCTGGGGAAGGGTTATGGAAGGAGCCGGAGAAGATCCCTTTCTGGGATCTCAGATTGCCATTGCCCGGGTGACCGGATTTCAGGGTACCCGTTTGGGTAGTACGGATGCCGTCATGGCCTGCGCCAAGCACTTCGCCGCTTACGGAGCAGCCATAGGAGGCCGGGACTACAACGCCGTAGACATGAGCGATCAAACTTTGTGGAATGTTTATTTGCCTCCCTTTAAAGCCGCTGCGGAAGCCGGAGCCGCAACGTTCATGAACTCTTTCAACAGCCTCAACGGTATACCCGCTTCCGGGAATGCTTACCTGCAACGGACCATTCTCAAAGGAGACTGGAAGTTCCAGGGCTTTGTGGTCAGTGACTGGGGTTCCATATCAGAAATGGTCAACCATGGATATGCCAAAGACAATACCCAGGCTGCGGAAGAGGCCGTCACCGCCGGCAGTGATATGGATATGGAGGGTAGGGCCTACATTGGGTGCCTGGCCGAATTGGTGCGCAGTGGAAAAGTGAAAGAAAGCATCATCGATGAAGCCGTTAAAAGGATTTTGGTGAAAAAACTAGAGCTAGGCTTATTCGAGAACCCCTATAAATTCTGTGATTCTGCCAAAGAACAAAGCCAATGGAACGATGCTGCTAACCTTCAGGTAGCCAAAATGATGGCTGAACGCAGTATAGTCCTGCTCAAAAATCAGCAAGGCTTGCTTCCCTTATCCAAACAAACCAAAACGATTGCCCTTATAGGGCCCTTGATGAAAAGTGTCAGGGATAACCTGGGCTTTTGGTCCTTTGCCTGGCCTGATGATACCACCCGTATCATTACCCAGTATGATGGGATACAGAAAAAGGTGGGCGCCGGTACCCATTTGCTATATGCGCAGGGATGCGGTATAAAAGATACTTCTACTGCCGGATTTTCAGAAGCCATTCAGGCAGCAGCTCAGGCTGATGTTGTGATCGTTAGTGTGGGAGAGGCTGGCAACATGAGTGGGGAAGCAAAAAGCCGCAGCAATATCCACCTTCCAGGCGTTCAGGAAGAACTCATCAAAGCCCTTTGCGCCACCGGAAAACCTGTAGTAGTCCTCATCAATGCAGGGAGACCCCTGGTATTCAACTGGACGGCAGATCATGCCCCAGCCATTGTTTACACGTGGTTCCTGGGTACAGAAGCCGGTGATGCCATAGCCGATGTATTGTTTGGAGATTACAACCCTTCTGGTAAATTGCCCATAAGCTTCCCTCGCTCCGAAGGACAAATCCCCATTTATTACAACCACTTTAATACCGGACGCCCTGCCCATGGCGATGCCCCCGCCCCATATACCTCCGGGTACCTGGACCTGCCCAATAGCCCTCAGTATGCTTTTGGCTATGGGTTGAGCTATACCAACTTTAGCTACTCCGGACTCAAGCTGGATAAGAACCAGGTTCATTCAGGCCAGGATATTCAGGTCACCGTCCAGGTTTCCAACACCGGAAATTATGATGGGGAAGAAACGGCCCAGCTGTATATCCGGGACATTGTATCCCAGCCAGTGCGTCCTGTTAAGGAATTAAAGGCATTTCAGAAAGTATGGCTGAAGAAAGGAGAAACCAAAACCATTACGTTTACCCTGACCAGTAAAGACCTGAGCTTCTACGATAATGACCTGCACTTTAGTTTTCAACCCGGAGACTTCAAAGTCTTTGTTGGTGGAAATTCACAGGATGTAAAAGAAGCTGGATTTACTTTACTGGATCAATAACAACACCTATGACTTATGAAAAAACGCCTGTTATTTCTTAGCCTGGGCGCCTTCCTTATTGCCGGCGCATATGCCGGTCCTTTGGCCATGCTGCACCCGATTGCCACCCCGATCATGCACCCGGCGCCCAATTCCAGGATTGCCTATCCGGCACGGGCGCCTGCCCCAATCACTCGGCCTGCACCCGATACCGATATTTACCACGCGCCGCGTCCTAAGAACCTGTCAGACTCTGCTTTGTTGGATTTGGTGCAGCGCCAGACCTTTCGATATTTCTGGGATTATGCTCATCCGGTGAGCGGACTAGCCAGGGAAAGAAGTAACCAGTCTTATGACTATGGGGATGAAGTAGTCACGATGGGAGGCTCTGGCTTTGGCATTATGGCCATCATTGTTGCCACCGAAAGAAAATGGATACCCAGAGACTCGGCAGTAGCAAGAATGAATAAGATCGTGCGCTTCCTGTGGAAGGCTGATAGCTACCATGGCATATTCCCCCATTGGATGAATGGGGCGACCGGAAAGACCATTCCCTTCAGTCGTAAAGACGATGGGGCTGATTTGGTGGAAACTTCTTTCCTCTTCCAGGGGCTACTTTGCGCTCGTCAGTATTTTAATCGGGAAAATCCCGATGAGCAGGCCATCCGTGACCGGATCAACTGGATGTGGGATCAGGCTGAGTGGAACTGGCATACACGGGATGGGCGGGATGTTTTATATTGGCATTGGAGTCCTGACAATGGGTGGGCCATGGATTTTGAGCTGAGGGGCTATAATGAGGCCCTGATTACCTATGTGCTGGCGGCCTCTTCCGATAGGTATGCCATCAGCCCTGAGGTATATCACCGTTGTTGGGCCGTCAGCGATCATTTCCAGAATGGGAAATCTTATTACGGCTTCAAATTAACGCTGGGCTTTGACTATGGAGGACCCTTGTTTTTTACCCATTACTCATTCCTGGGCCTGGACCCAAGGGGACTCAAAGACGAATATGCCAACTACTGGGAACAGAACCTGGCCCATACCCAAATCAATTATACCTATTGCGTGAAGAACCCCCTCCAGTTTAAAGGCTATGGTTCCAACTGTTGGGGACTCACGGCCTGCGACACCTATAATGGGTATAATGCCTATTCCCCTACCAATGACGAGGGGACGATCGCTCCTACGGCAGCCCTTTCTGCCTTCCCTTATACACCGGCCTATTCCATGAAGGCCCTCCGGCATTTTTATGATGACTTGGGCGATAGGATATGGGGCCAATACGGATTTGTAGACGCTTTCAATGAGTCAAAAAACTGGTCCGCCCAGTCATATCTGGCCATAGATCAGGGACCTATCGTCGTGATGATAGAAAATTATAGATCGGGATTGCTATGGAAACTATTCATGAGTTGCCCTGAAATCCAAAGAGGTTTACAAAGGCTGGGCTTTCAAAGCCCCAATATTCATTAAGGACGTTTAATCCGGGATATCTTACAATTGGTGTACCTTTTGGAATGGAAATGTAAAATCACTAATCGCTATGCAATTGAAACTCCCCATTAAGGTTTGGCTGGCAGCATCCTTGTTAATCATCACCGCTGCCTGTCGTGCACAGGCCACCAAAGGGCCGGAACGCTTCGCGGCCGACATCCAAGCTTTCAAAACCCAGGACCAGACCACACCTCCGCCCAAAGGCGCCATTTTATTTATAGGCAGTTCTTCCTTTACCAAATGGACAGACGTTCAAAGTTATTTTCCGGGATATACCATCATTAACCGTGGATTCGGTGGATCTACCCTCCCGGACGTTCTTCATTATGTGGACGACGTGGTAACGCCCTATCAGCCCAAAGAGATTGTCATTTACTGCGGAGAAAACGACATAGCCGAAGACGGTGTGGACTCCAAAGTAGTGGCGGACCGGTTCAAAGACCTGTTCACTGCCATCCGCACCAGGTTCCCCAATGTAGTCATCGGTTTTGTATCCATGAAGCCCAGTCCCAGCAGGGTCTCCTTCAGGCACCTCATTA
Source organism: Beijerinckiaceae bacterium (assembly GCA_903970475.1). GTDB lineage: Bacteria > Bacteroidota > Bacteroidia > Chitinophagales > Chitinophagaceae > Dinghuibacter. Next base: position 20,806 of record CAJCIQ010000097.1, on the reverse strand, counting down.
CCCAGGGCAACCAGATCATCAAGAACTTCCTGTGGACCCAGCAGAATACCTTCTATGTCAATGTATTTGACCTGATGCTGGACCCCAGCGGAAACTACCGCTCTGATCTCTTTGGTTCAGACATGCTGCACATGAATGCATCGGGCTACAAAATTTGGGCCCAGGCCATAACGCCTTATCTCGCTAAATAGTTCGCTTTTTGGTGCTTTGCACGCTATGGTACTCTTGCATACTTGGTACTCTTGCATACTTGGTGCTTGCATACTTTGGTACTCCCATACGCCTGGAAATTGTGATTTTGACAAAAAAACAATTTCCAGGCATATGGGAGCACCTTTTTAATTCGGCCCTTCAAGGATTTGCGAGTGGGTTATCAGAGGGCTATGAGCAGGATGCGATTAGCGCTTCTAGTGCTCAGAGCAGAAGGCTGTGGCCGGCCACCCATCACACCTGTGTTCACCAACCGAGCCAAGCCGAGGGCAAGTTGAGAAACGATTATATAACATCGTAAAACCGGAGGCATGAAGTAATTTGGACCCATGCAAAGAAGATCCCTGATCAAAAGCCTGGGTGGCTTGATGCTGTTGCCGGCAGTGGCTAAAGCCGGTTTGAGACCTGCGGCAAACGAACTTAGGGCTGGCCCAACCGGGGTGTCTGGAGCCGCCCATGCCCTGCGGATTGCCCATATCACCGACGTGCACCTGAAGGGCGATTTGGATGCACCCCGTCATTTTGCAGATTGTCTCAGACATATCAATTCCCAGGAAAAGAAGGTGGACCTTATCCTCAATGGAGGGGACATTGTTTTTGACATGAATAAAGAGAACCTCGATATGATCAATGCCCAATGGAAACTGGTTCACCAGCTCATGAAGGATGAGAACGCCATCCCTGTTCGTTATGCGCTCGGCAACCATGATATCTGGTGGTATGAAAACGATAAGGGTCAGGCTACTTATGGGAAGCAGTTTTCCCTGGATCAACTCCATCTACCCAGGGCCTATTACAGCTTTACACAGGGAGGATGGAAATTCATGGTGCTTGATAGTGTACACCTGGACGTAGACAATACCTGGTACATTGGAAAATTGGGCGATGAGCAGTTTCAATGGTTGGACCAAGAGCTAAAGGCCACTGATCCGGCTACCCCCGTCCTCATCCTTTCTCATATCCCCATTCTCACCTCAACCGTTTTGGTAGAAGATAACATCGTCAACAGGTGGGAAGTTTTAGGGGGTCAAATGCATACGGATACCGCTAAAATCATTGCCCTTTTTTATCAATATCCTAATGTGAAACTCTGTCTGAGTGGGCATATCCATCTCAGGGAAAAATTGGTTTACGACAACCTGACTTTCCTTTGCAACGGAGCGGTGAGCGGCGCCTGGTGGAAGGGCAATAATAGGGAAACAGCTCCGGGTTACGGGCTTATAGACCTCTATACAGACGGTAGTTTCGATGAAAAATATGTGAATTACTAAGGCGCATCAAAATCAACCATCACCCTTTCTGTTCGTGGATGCGCCTGGCAGGTCAGGATATACCCTGCTTCCAGTTCGTCCGGTTCCAGGGCATAATTGGCATCCATGTCAACTTCACCGGCCATGAGCCTGGCCCTGCAAGTGCAGCATACGCCACCTTTACAGGCAAAAGGTAGATCCGCTCCCTGAGCCAGGGCCGCATCGAGGATGGATGCCCCTTCATAGGGAAGGTCAAAATCAAAAGTGATGCCATCCAGTTTTACGGTGACCTTGCTTTGAAGACCGGTGGAAGCTGATGACACAGCCGTACTGGAAACACCTTGCTGTCCAGGCGTCGTAAATAATTCGAAATGAATCTTTTTAGGCTCAATGCCCTGTGCTTCCAGGTATTTACGCAAATCAAATATCATGGCCTCCGGTCCGCAAAGGAAGACCTCATCCACTTTGTTTAACTCCAATATGGAACCATTGAGTTTGGCGCATTTTTCCTGATCGATTCGCCCATAAAACAACGGGATATCCGTTCGTTCCCTGCTTAGGATATGGATGATACGGAACCGGTCCATGTACTTGTTTTTGATGGCCTCCAATGCCTCTCTGAATAAAATCTGGTTTCTGCCCCTATTGCCATACACCAAGGTAAATTGGCTATGGGGTTCCTTTAGCAAGGTCGTTTTGATAATGGATAATATGGGTGTAATCCCACTTCCTGCTGCAAAGGCCAGGTAATTTTTGCTTTTTGATGGATCTAGTGGTGTGAAAAAACGCCCGCTGGGTGGCAATACATCCAGCTTATCTCCAGGCTTTAATTGTTCGTTGGCAAAGGTGGAAAATAATCCCTGGGGGATTTGTTTTACCGCAATGCGCAGCTCTTGTTCATCGGGAGAAGAGCAGATAGAATAAGACCTGCGCACTTCTGACCCATTAATGTCGGTCCTTAGCGTAATGTTTTGCCCCTGGGTAAATTGCAAGTAAGTAGCGGCTAATTCTTGGGGAATGGCAAAGGCAATGGAGACGCAATCGGTGGTTTCCTTTCTTACGTCGCAAATCGTTAGTTCTTCAAAATGCACGGTAGCTTATTTTTTTAATCCCCCTACCAGGTAGCTGACCATATTGTCTTCCACTTCCTGTTCATTGATGGCTTTTCTGGACCTATGCCAGTATTCTATGCCTCCAATGGCGGAAAGAAAAGTAATGACGGCAACGTAGGGGTCAATAGGTTTCATTTCTCCTTTATCTATCCCTTCCTGAATAAGATCGGCCAACCTTCTGCGGTAGCTGCGGCGTTGGTTCAGGAAATTAGACAGATAGGGTTCAGGCAGGTGTTTCCACTCATGATCGGATACATAGACCTGCTCATATTCTTCCAGCATGGAACGGATATGGATGCGGATAATCTGTTCCAGCTTTTCAAGGGTGGTTTTATTGCTCGACTCCACAGCATCCATGTGGGTAAGGAACTTATTGGCCACCTTGAAACAGATTTCCTGAAGGATCTCCGATTTGGATTTGATATGGTTATAAAGGCTGGCCGCTTCAATGCCTACTGCTTCGGCAACCGTCCTCATCGACGCCCCGTTATAGCCATAGGTCCTAAAAAGTTGGGCCGATTGAGCGACGATTTCATCCCTTCTTTTGCTGCTCATACTTAGAATGCTTTAACACAAACCTACGTAAACTGGCATAAACTGTGAGAAAAATGCCTGTAGTAACGTACCTTCGGGCGCCTCAGGCACAAATTAATTTATAAAAAAAGTTTATATGTCGGTAATCGCTGTAGGTAGTATGGCCTTTGATACCATTGAAACGCCTTTTGGAAAAGTTGACCGTATAGTTGGCGGTGCTGCTACTTATGCAGCTTATGCAGCCAGCAATTTCGTTCAGCCCATCCTTGCAGTATCCATTGTGGGAAACGACTTTCCCGAGCAGGAAATGGTAGAGCTCAGGCGCAGGGGCGTTTCCCTGGAGGGCGTGGAAATCGTGCCCAATAAAAAGTCCTTCTTCTGGAGTGGGAAGTATCATATGGATATGAATACCCGGGATACCTTGATTACCGACCTGAATGTAATGGCTGACTTTAACCCCGTCATCCCGGACAGTTATCAGGATGCTGAATTCCTGATGCTGGGCAATACTGTTCCAGCCCTGCAAATGAGTGTCCTTCGTCAAATGAAACGCAAGCCTCGTCTGACCATTCTGGACACCATGAATTTCTGGATAGAATCAACACCGGATGACTTGAGACAGACGATCTCTATGGTAGATGTACTCATGGTCAATGACGCTGAAGCCCGTCAGCTCACTGGAGAATATTCCATCGTTAAAGCCTCCCATAAGATTTTACATATGGGACCTAAATTCCTGATCGTGAAGAAAGGTGAACATGGGGCCTTATTGTTCCATGAAAACCATGTTTTCTTCGCACCGGCGCTTCCTTTGGAAGAGGTATTCGATCCTACAGGGGCGGGGGATACATTTGCGGGTGGGTTTATCGGCTATCTGGCAAAAACGAAAGATATCTCCTTTGAAAACATGAAAACGGCCATTATTATGGGGTCCGCCATGGCCAGCTTCTGTGTAGAAAAGTTTGGACCTCAACGGTTGAAAGAGATTACGACGAAGGATATAGATACCAGGGTTCAGCAATTTGTGGAATTGGTTCAATTTGACATTGATTTGGTGTAATCATCATCAACCCCTACCTTTATCCCCGTTATGAAAATGATGATAAAGTATATTAAGTGCACAATGAAGCATCCCTTATCCGGGGAAGGTGTGTAGCACTTTGTAAACTTTACAAACCATATTACAAGCCTTCCCCCAACCGGGAAGGCTTTTTCTTTTTACACTGAAATTAAAACCATAAAGACAAACAAAAATGAAAGTTGCCGTGGTCGGTGCCACCGGATTGGTGGGTACCAAAATGTTACAAGTCCTGGCAGAACGCCAATTTCCAGTAGATGAACTCCTTCCTGTTGCCTCTGCAAAAAGTGTAGGAAAAGAAGTCATTTTCAAGGACAAGCCCTATAAGGTAGTGTCCATGGAAGATGCCATAAAGGCAAAGCCAAACGTGGCCATCTTTTCTGCCGGGGGGAGCACTTCCCTGGAATGGGCGCCCAAGTTTGCCGAGGCCGGCATCACGGTAATTGATAATTCTTCTGCATGGCGTATGGACCCTACCAAGAAATTAGTGGTCCCTGAAATCAATGCCGACGCATTAACTCCGGCCGACAAAATCATTGCCAATCCCAATTGCTCTACCATTCAGATGGTAGTGGCTTTGAATCCACTGCATAAAGCCTATACTATCAAAAGGATTGTCGTTTCTACCTATCAGAGTGTAACCGGCACCGGTGTAAAAGCGGTAACCCAACTCAATAATGAAAGGGAAGGAAAGCAAGGAGAAATGGCTTACAAATATCCCATTGACCTCAATGCCATTCCACAGATCGACGTATTCCTGGACAATGGCTACACCAAAGAAGAAATGAAGATGGTCAATGAGACCCGTAAAATCATGAGAGATGACAGCATTCGTGTGACATCCACTACGGTGCGTATACCCGTGATCGGAGGCCATAGCGAAGCCGTCAATGTTGAGTTTGCAAAAGATTTTGACCTGGCCGAAGTAAGGCGTTTGCTCACAGAAGCCCCCGGTGTAGAAGTAACCGATGATACGGCCAATGCGGTCTATCCAATGCCCCTGACGGCGCACGAAAAGGATGAAGTATTTGTCGGTCGTATCCGTAGGGACGCATCAAACCCCAATACGCTCAACCTTTGGATCGTTTCTGATAACCTGCGCAAGGGTGCGGCTACCAACGCCGTGCAGATCGCAGAGTTTCTGGCGGGCAAGGGCTGGTTGTAATCTTGCGGCACCAATGGAAAATTAGTTTTCCGGCGCTCCGGCTGACGGGACCTGGGCGCCATGATCATACGTTTTGTTTGCTAACCTATGACCCTATTCTTCATGATCCAGCGCCCTGTTCAAAAAATTAAGTAGAGGCTGGAGGCTTTCGAAGGCCTTCAAAGTAGTTTTGAGGAAGGATTTGGAAGTAACTTCTTCATCCGTTAAGTAACGGAGCGCAATAAAGCTTTTAAGTTTTAAGTATTCAGCTGCGGGATTATCCTTTTCGTAGCCTTTCGGTATGGTTTGGAGGCTGTATTCTCCTTTAAGGATATCCCCATAGGTACTTTTAAAAGACTTGTTGGAAAGAATTTTTCCGAACTCATCCCAGGAGTAGTCTATTTCCTGTCGGATTTTTTTCAATTCAGGTGCTTCGGGCATCCATAAACCTCCGCCCAAAAAGCTTTGATCACCGGGTTGTATCTGAAGGTAGTATCCGGCAAATATGGATTTCTTTCCCCCCCGGTCCAGGGAGGCGCCGAAGTTATTTTTATATGGGGACTTATTCTTGGAGAAACGGATGTCCCGGTTGATGCGGAAAATACAGTCTTTTGCTTTTAAAGTTCTCAGGTCCTCATCTTTGATGGAATGCGCATCCAGGATGGCTTGAACGAAAGAGCTAAAATCCTGCTTTGCCGATTCGTAAGCATCCCTATGGGCGTCGAACCAGGTCTTATCGTTGTGTTTGCTAAGTTGCTGTAAAAATTTTAGCGTGGAAGTCTGAAGCATAATGCCCAAATATAGGACATGTTACTCCACACCACTCCAGTTTTCTCCACTACGTATGCGGTATAACGTCATTTCGCTGACTCCATATTTGGTGGCCAGTTGCCTGTACGTGTACTTACGATAGGGGTCAGACAAGGTACGCTTGATCCTTTTTACCTGAGAAACAGTAAGCTTCAGTCCTTTGGAATGAGCTGCCTTTTCTCTTTGCCTTTCTTTATAGGCAATCTTGTCGGGGCTGAATTGCTGATGAGCACTCATCTCTTCTAAAGTGGCCCAGCGTAGGTTCTTTGCACTATTGTCCAGCTTATTGTGGTTTACGTGAATCACGAAACGATGTCTGCTGGAGGGTTTTGCATGAAACAAACGGGCAACTTCGCGGTGAATGTAAATCGTTCCCTTGTTACCGGGCCGGTGCAGGTTGAGTGTGCGGTAACCAGTGGTGAGAGAACCATTCAGTAATTGGCCGTCTTCAAAGGTTTCTGTATAGCTGCACGCCCTGCCCAGGTTGGAGATTGCGTATTTCTTGCGCATATCTTTCCACCCGATGAATTGTAATGGCTTCCAAATTTCGCCTGGAATCTTTTTGACCATGAGGACAGGTTTTCTACTTAAAGTTACAAATCGCTTTTTGTACTTGCAAGCGTTAAGGAACCCTACTTACTAACCATATCCAAAAAGGCGTCCTCCGTTAAAATGCGGATACTTGTAATTTTTTTTGCCTTTTCCAATTTGGAACCCGCGTCCTCACCGACTACCAGAAAATTTAGTTTGGAGCTAACGCTGCCCAGTATCTTGCCTCCTTGTTGTTCTACCAACGCTTCGGCTTCGCTTCGGGTCATCCGGCTCAGTGTTCCGGTAAAAAGGAAGCTCTGGTCTTTTAGGCTACCACCACCTGGTATGTTTTCCGGTTGACTTCGTTTTAAGGTAAGACCAAGTTTCTCCAACTCCCGGAGCATGTGGAGGTTGTCTTCATTATGGAAGAATTGATAGATGCTGCCCGCTACTTTAGGACCCACGTCCTCCAAGGTCAATAATTGCTCCAGGCGCCATTCCGTAAAATCCAAAATATGGTCTACGGTCTGGGCCAGGGTCTTTGCGGTCGTTTCACCCACGTATCGTATACCCAGGGCAAATATGAGCCGGTGTAAGGGCTGGGTTTTACTGGCCTCGATGGCAGATTGAAGGTTGGTGATGGATTTTTTGCCAAACCCTTCCAGAGAACTGAACTGGTCAAAGGGTAATGTATAGATACCCGGAACATCCTTTAACCAGCCTGCTTCATAAAACCTGCGCACATTGGCTTCTCCCAGGCTGCGGATGTCCATCGCATCTTTGGATACGAAATGAATTATCCGTTCCACCACCTGTGCCGGACAGTTGATGTTAATACAACGCCAGACGGCTTCCCCTTCCGGTTTAAAAAGCGCATCACTGCATACAGGGCAGTGGGTGGGGAAAATAATGTCTTCCTCTTCGCCTGTCCGCACCTCGGGCTGACTGCGTACAATATAGGGGATGACGTCGCCGGCCCTTTCCACCAATACCGTATCTCCGATTTTGAGGTCTTTATCCCTAACTACTTCTTCATTGAAAAGCGAAACGGAACTGACGGTTACCCCACCGATGGGTACAGGATCAATTTTGGCTACTGGCGTTATGGATCCTGTCCTGCCAACCTGAAATTCCACTTTCCGGAGTTTTGAGGTCGCTTGCCTGGCTTTAAATTTATAGGCAATCGCCCAGCGTGGATGGTGGGTGGTCATACCCATTTTATCTTGTAAGCCAAGGTCGTCTACCTTAATAACCATTCCATCGATCTCATAGGGGAGATTATCCCTGTTCTCCTCAAACTCATGACAATACTTGATTACTTCGGCTATGCCATTGAATACACGTCTTTCTTGTTTTGGACTACGAAAACCCAAATCCCACAACATATCCAACATGCCGGAATGCGTATGCGGCGCATCATGGACGGTGCTTTCGGGTAAGCCAACGGCTGCCCCCGGCGTTATTGCTTCTCCGACTATGGTGTAGTAGCTAACGTGATATAGGAAGGCTTCCAGATTCCGTTTGCTGACTTCTTTAGGGTCTTTCATACGAAGGCTACCCGCGGCGGCATTCCTGGGATTGGCCATAGGAGGTAGATTGCTCTCGGCCAGTTGGGCATTGTATTTAGCGAAATTGCTTTTATTGATCAGTACTTCTCCACGAATCTCTATCTGGTTTATCCCATAGCGGGAAAAAGAAGCCCTTAAAGGCACAGACCTTATCTGTCGGATATTCACCGTGATGTCGTCACCCTGTACCCCATCTCCCCTGGTGGCTCCCCTGGTCAGCAGATCCCCTTCATAAATCAAAGAGATGCTTGCCCCATCGAATTTAGGTTCCACGCAGTAAGCCAATTCTGATAATCCGGTGAGTTCCCTGGCTTTCCTGTCCCAGTCCAGCAAGTCATCGGCATCGTAAGAGTTCTCCAATGAAAGCATGGGGACCAGGTGAGCAACGGTGGGAAAATCCTTGGATAATCCGGTGGCCACTCTTTGGGTGGGTGAATCCGGCCTTATGCTTTCGGGATGCTCTTTTTCGAGTTTCTCTAAGGCCTTAAAAAGTTGATCGTACTCTACATCGGCAATCAAGGGATCATTCAGGATCTGGTACCGATGTTCATGGAAACGTAAAACGTCCCTCAGGGCGTCAATTTCGGCAAAGGGAACCTTCCCTTCGGCGGCTAGTCTGGACAAGGAGCTGGTTAGCTCAGTATAATATCTGAGGTTATTCATTCGGGGAGCATACTTTGAGACCGTAAAATGCAATATAGCCATGAAGTTATGGCCCTTTTATTCACTTTTTTTAATGTGTAAAGATTACACAATGATTTTTTGTATAGATTTGCCCTGATTGCACTGACAAATTGTTTGCTTATGAACAGGAGCTTGCCTTTAATTGAAGAAAAGGGGACCCTAATTCAGGATGCCGCCGAGCTGGTGTCTTCTTACCCCAGAACCGCTCTCACTGTGGATTGTGTCATTTTTGGTTTTGAAGAAAATGAACTCAAAGTGCTCCTGATCAGGAGCGACCTTCAGGCTTATCATGGGCTATGGACCTTGTTGGGGGACGTGGTACACAGCAATGAAGAATTGGGGGATGCCGCATACCGCGTACTCAGGGAGCGCACAGGACTCAAAAACATATTTCTGGAAGAGGTGCAGACATTCAGTACCCCCGATCGGCATCCAGGGGGAAGAGTGGTCACCGCCGCCTATTATTCCCTTATTAATATCCGCCATCACCAACTGAGGCGGCTGGATAATGAAGTCCACTGGCATAACCTCAAAACCATACAGCAAATGGGATTTGACCATAAAATGATCCTGGATGTATGTTATCAAAGGTTGCAAAGAAGGATTCAGGAACACCCCCTGGGATTTAACCTACTTCCTGATAAGTTTTCCCTAAGGGAATTGCAAAATCTCTATGAGGCTATCCTGGATATTAAGCTGGACAGGAGAAATTTCCGCAAGAAATTCTTCTCCATGGACTTTTTGATCGATACAGAGGAATATGAGGTCGACGTACCCCATAGACCAGGGAAATTGTACAAATTCAATTTTGAGAAATACCAGAAAAATCAGAAAAAGTGGTTTGGGATTGACTTTTAGGGCAGGAAAAATATATTTTTATATTGTGTAAAAAATACACATTTTTGTATTCGATTGTAGCTTGCTGAATGAAAAGACGTAGCAAAACGCTTATGAGAGAGCTTCCAGCCAACCTCCTTTAAGAAAAGACGAAGATAGATTACGAACGTTCGTGATTTCTGCATGCTTCAATCCTGATACTCATCGACACAAAGATTTGATTCACCACACAGTTCCAACTCGGGGATGAACTTATGAGACTGGGTTTTTTCTTCATTGCGCTCCTGACGTGCACCGGCGCCTCTGCTCAATTACTGACGGGTAATCCTTACTTCGCCCAGGATACGAGTACGCTTACCATTACCGTAAATTGCGCCTCCGGAAATCAAGGATTACTGAATTATGGGGATACCGGTGTTTATGTGCACATAGGCGTCATCACTTCTGCCAGTACGTCTTCCTCGGATTGGCTTGATGTTCCTTTTACGTGGGGAACAGCAGATCCCGCGGCGGCTGCCACTTATGTGGCGCCCAATGTCTGGAAATATACCATCCATAACATACGCTCCTTCTTTGGTGTACCTAGTACTCAAACCATTCACAGCGTCGCCATCCTGTTCAGAAATGCGGATGGATCCCTGGTCCAGCGTAATGCCGATGGAAGTGATATGTACTGGCAGGTGTATGGGACCGGACTAGCCGGTGCCTTCACCCAACCTCCGTTTCAACCGACTTATACCCCCACGGCGCCAGCACTGACCCTGGTTAAGGGAGACACCTTACCGGTCAAATTCCTGACCAACCAGCCAGCCAGCATACAGTTATACTATAACGGCGCTTTGGTGGGATCCGCTAGTGGCGCGGACTCTGTTGCCCGTACGTTAACCATTGATACTACGGGTAATCAACAAGTGATAGCCACTGCATCCAGCTCAGGCGTAACGGTGTCGGATACCCTTAACTTTTTCGTATCCGGAGCAACCACCCAGGCCCCCATCCCAACTGGAATGAATGAGGGCATTAATTACCTGGCAGGTGATACCTCGGTGGTGTTAGTGGTGTATGCTCCTTTAAAGCACAAGGCAGTTGTTGTGGGTGATTTCAATAACTGGACCCAGGAAACGGCTTACCAGATGAATCAGACGCCGGACAGTAATTACTTCTGGATCCAAATTAATGGCTTGACCTCAGGGACCGAATATGCTTATCAGTACGTCTTTGATGATACCCTCCAACTGGCCGATTACAATACCGAAAAGGTATTGGATAAAAGTGTAGACCCTTCGATTTCCTCCACCACCTATCCGAATCTGAAAAGCTTCCCTGCCGGAGCTTCCGGCACCCTTGCCAGCATTATCCAGACAGGACAGCCCGCTTATAATTGGCAGGTGACCAGTTTCCAACGCCCTGCCAAGGCCAACCTGATGATTTATGAATTGTGGTTGGCCGATTTTACCAGTGCGGGCAACTGGCAAGGTTTGATGGATACCCTGTTGTACCTGAAGCACCTGGGGGTAAATGCGGTAGAAGTCATGCCCATCTGCAATTTTGAGGGTGCCGTGAGCTGGGGATACAATCCCAACTTTTACTTTGCTCCAGATAAGGTCTATGGAACCGCAACCATGGTAAAGCAATTTGTAGATGCCTGCCATGCACAAGGTATGGCCGTTATCATGGACATGGTTATGAACCATAGCTTCGGAAGCTCTCCCATGGTACAGATGTACTGGAATAGTGCCCTGAGCATACCCGCTGCCAATAATCCCTGGTTTAACCAGTATCCCACCCATGTTGATAATGTTGGATATCAGTTTAACCACGAAAGCGCTGCCACGAAAGACTTTACTAAAAGGGTCATCAATTACTGGCTGACCAATTATCACGTAGATGGATATCGCTGGGACCTGGCCAAGGGCTTTACCCAAACCAATACCTGCGATGCTACAGGCAACAATTGTAACGTTACCGCCTGGGGCAATTATGACAGTAGTCGCGTCATCATCTGGGATACCATCTATAATCAAATGCAGGCAGCCTCTCCTGGCAGTTATTGCATCCTGGAAATGTTCGCTGATAATTCGGAACAATCCGTAGAAGCCAATTATGGCATGATGCTCTGGGGTGAAGACCTCAATACGAATTATAACCAGGCAACCATGGGGTATAGTACGGCGGCTCCTGATGGGGCTACCTGGGATATCACGGGGAGCATCTATAGTTCCTTGGGTGGATGGAATAATCCAGGGCTGGTCGTTTACCAGGAAAGCCATGACGACGAAAGACTCGTGTATAACAATGAGCAATATGGTAACAGCAGCGGCGCCTATACGGTAAAAGACACGGCGACAGGCCTGGCCCGTAATGCAGCCTCCACTGTTTTCTGGGCCATGGCGCCCGGACCCAAAATGCTCAATGAGTTTGGGGAGTTGGGATTTGACTACAGCATTAACTGGTGCCCTTCCGGTACTGTCGATCCTTCCGGTACTTGCAGGACGGATCCAAAACCAATCCGTTGGGATTACTTACAAGATACCAGCAGGAAAAAACTGCATGATGTGTATCAGGGCATGTTAGCCCTCAAAGGAAAATACACGGACCTGGCAACCGCTCCTACCACCTACTCCTTGACGGGAGCCTTCAAATCACTGGTAGTCAATGCACAGGATCTGGGTGTTGTCACCATAGGAAATTTCGACGTGGTAGCCAATACGGGTAATGTTACATTCCCTACACAAGGCACTTATTATGACTATTTCTCCGGAGCAAGTATTGCTGCCACGGGCTCTCCACAACCGATCACCTTACAGCCTGGAGAATACCACGTGTACACCAGCCAGAATATCTCCCTGGTCACGGCTGTAAGCAGTGTGGGTAATAGGGATGATAGCCTGAAAGTTCAGGTATTACCTAATCCCGTTGTTGGCTCAGATGCTCAGGTAAGTATTGCCATACCGGATGCGGGTAACGCTACGCTGACCGTATTTTCTATGGTCGGTCAGCAACTGGGAAGTGTGAGCCTAGGTTATCTGAGCGCTGGTGATGCCCAAACCGTAACCCTGCAAAGCATTACCGGAAATAACATGCTGGCTTCCGGCGTGTATTGGATCAAGCTGACAGTTGGTTCTAAGTACAATATATGTCCATTTGTTAAGTATTAATTCCGACCTGGAAAACCACCCTTAAACGTTTAGATCACTTATTCAAGAAAATTGATTTTTTTATGAAATGGAGACAACTACTAACGAATTATGTCTTGCCATGCCTACTGCTGCTTTGCGCTATGGGCGCTTCGGGTCAGACCAGGGTGATTACCGGTACGGTACGGGACACCAGCGGAACGCCACTAGCTGGGGCTTCCGTCACTGTAAGGGGAACCCAAACCGGAACCACCACCGATGCAAACGGTAAATTTACCCTGACACTTTCATCTTCTACCAAAACGGTGGTGGTGTCCTATGCGGGATTTAAAACCATGGAGGTTCCCGTCTCTAACTTAACGCAGGGCTTACCCATCCGATTGGCGCCGGGCAGCGCTGAGTTGAACGAAGTCGTGGTGATTGGGTATGGTTCTGTGCAGAAAAAAGATTTGACAGGGGCCGTTGCTTCTGTGAATGCCAAAGATTTTCAACAGGGCGCCATTACCAGTCCGGATCAATTGATTGCGGGTAAAATTGCGGGTGTTTCAGTGACCCCCAATGGTGGACAACCAGGAAGTTCCGGAGAGATCCGTATCCGCGGTTTAGCCTCCCTGAATAGTAACGATGATCCCCTTTATGTGGTAGATGGAGCCATTCTACCTCCAGTAGGTCAAGGGATATCTGGTGTGGGTAATCCATTGGATATGATCAACCCTGATGACATTGCCAATGTGACTGTCTTAAAGGATGCTGCTTCAGCAGCCATTTATGGATCCAGGGCTTCGGCTGGCGTCATCATTATCACGACCAAAAAGGGCAGAGCAGGAAAGCCACAGTTTAATGTAAATGCACAATATACGGCAGGCACCATAGCTAAAATGGAGTCCGTTTTGAATGCCAGCCAATATAGGGCACTGATGAAATCCATACCTGCTGACTCAGCTGGGGTGGCGCTGTTGGGTAGTGCCAATACCAACTGGCAAAAAGCCATCTATCAGTATGCCAACACCCTTAACGTGAACGCAAGTGTTACCGGATCTCTGAAACACATACCCTATCGCATTTCTGCGGGGTATATTAACCAGGATGGGATCCTTAAAACGGATAACCTTCAAAGGGGCACAGCTGGCATACACCTGACCCCACACCTGCTGGATGATAAATTAAGCATCGAATTAAACGTCATTGGCGGTACAACCCGATCCAGATTTGCCAACCAAGGGGCCATTGGATCAGCCATTGCATTCGACCCCACCCAACCAATCATGTCGGGGGATAAGAGCAAATACGGTGGATATTACGAGTGGGAAAATCAAGGATCCCTGATCAGTCTGGCCACACGTAACCCGGTGGCGTTGTTGGAGCAAAATAATAACATTGGTTATGCCGACAACAGTATTGGAAACCTCAAATTGGATTATCAGCTTCCCTTCCTTCGCGGTTTGCACGCCATATACAATATTGGATATGACGTTTCTGAAGGACATGGTTTCACCCATGTGCCGGCCTATGCCGCCCAAGATTATTATAACTCAACTCAGTACGGAACAGCAGGATCTGCGGCGGGATTAAACAGTAAGTATAAACAGACCACTGAAAACGTATTCAATGAGGCCACATTGGACTATAAGAGGGATTTCAAGGCAATAAAAAGTAATCTGGATGTCATGGGAACTTACGGTTACTACTACAACAAGGTTACGTCTTACGCTTATCCTTCTTATGGAGCCAATGATAGCTTGATCGAAGCTACAACACCAACCTATGCAGTTTCCCCAGGGGTGAATACACTGATCTCATATATCGGCAGGGTGATCTATACATATGACAACAAATACACTGTACAAGCATCCGTGCGTGACGATGGCTCTTCCAAATTTTCCGCCACAAATCGCTGGGGCACCTTTCCTACAGTCGCAGGATCCTGGAGGATGAGTCAGGAAGATTTCCTGAAAAATGTTCGTTGGCTGACGGAATTAAAATTGAGGGCCAGCTATGGCGTAACGGGTAACCAGGATGGAATCGTAGACTATGGTTATATACCCAGTTATTACCTAAGTAGTGAGGCTTCCCAGTATCCCTTTGGAGGCAATTATTATTACCTGCAAACACCTAACCCCTTTCAGACAAGATTGCAATGGGAACAGACTGCTTCAACGAACTTAGGTATCGATTTCGGATTGTTCAACAACAGGATAAGCGGTAGTGTGGATTACTACTACAAGAAAATAACCAATTTGTTCAATACTGTTTATGTCCCTGCAGGCAACAACTTTACCAACCAATATACCATTAATATCGGAGACATGACTGACAGAGGCGTAGAGGCTAATTTGAATCTGGTGCCCATTCAGAACAAGAACTGGCAATGGACCTTAAACGTGAACTTTGCCTATAATAAAAACCTGATCACCAAACTGGTGAACAACTCCAAAGATTCCACGTTTTATGGTGATGAAACAGGGGGTATAGCTGGGGCCACCGGACAGTCTATCCAGATCAACACTGTTGGACAGACACCTCAATCCTTTTTTGTGCTTCAGCAAGTGTATAGTCAAAAAACCGGAAAACCTCTGGAAGGTGTTTATGTGGACCAGAACAGAGATGGACAGATTACAGAACCCAACGATCAGATCCACTACCATTCACCCTTTGCTCCGGTGATCATGGGTCTAAGTACCTCCGTCACTTACCAGAAATGGACCTTTTCAATGGTAGTCAGGGCCAACTTCGGGAACTGGGTATATAATAATGTGGATGCAGGCCAGGGTGTCACTAAATACATCTACCAGTCCACTGGTTACAATTCCAACGTAATGAGCGATTACTACAAAACCGGATTCTACACCAACCAGTTCCAGTCCAGCTATTATGTGCAGAATGCCTCATTTGTGAAGATGGACAATATTGGACTTGCCTACAACTACGGGAAAATTGGGAAGAGGGCAAACCTGAAATTGAGCGCTAACTGCCAAAACGTTTTTGTTATCACAAAATATACCGGATTAGATCCTGAAGTATATGGAGGTATAGACAACAATATCTATCCCAGGCCCAGGAACTTTACTTTAGGCGCCAGTGTGAATTTTTAATTTTTCCGAGTACTATTATTTAAAGCATTTGTTATGAAACACAACTTTTTTATTATAGCCGCATTCGGGATTGCAGGGTTGGCAGGCTGTACCAATAAGCTGAACCAACAACCTCCAAACGCATTGACGGGTTCTGAGGTATTCAGCACTCCATTGGGAGCCAAGGAGGCCCTGGCAAAAGTATATGGCGCTTTTGCTCTGACAGGTAGTAGTGGTAATGCCAGCTCGGACCTGGGTGGAATTGACGCCGGTACTTCTGACTTTATCCGTTTATTATGGGATGCCAGTGAACTGAGTACCGATGAAGCAGTTTGCGCATGGAATGACCCCGGGGTGCCGGACTTTCACAACATGCAATGGACTTCCGGTAATGTTATCCTTGAGGGGTTGTACTACCGCTGTATGTACCAAATTACGGTGGCCAATTCCTACCTTCAGGAAGCTGCTGCTGCCAATACTTCTGCTTATTCCGCGGCCCAGAAGGATTCGCTTAAGTGGTATGTAGCTGAGGCCCGTTTCCTGAGAGCCTTTCAATATTGGGAAATGATGGATCTGTTTGGCAACCCTCCTTTTGTAACTGAAAAGGACCCTATTGGGAACTATATTCCCCCACAAATCAGCAGGGGGAGCTTATTCAGTTATGTGGAATCGGAACTAAGGTATCTGGATAGCAGCAATGCCATGGTACCTGCCAGACAAAATGAATATGGCAGAGCTGACCAGGCTTGCGTCTGGGCGCTCCTTGCTCGTATGTACCTCAATGCCAATGTCTACCTGGGGACTTCCAATACTCAGTACTACACCGATGCCATTACCTATGCTTCCAAAGTAATTGGCGCTGGCTACTCCCTGGATACCAAATTCCAGAATCTGTTCCTGGCGGACAATAATACCAACAACCCAGAGCAAATCTTGTCTATCCAATACAATGCTTCCAACACCCAGACCTATGGAGGAACCACCTTTATCATTAACGGGGAGATTGGAGGCGCTATGAAGGCTGCCAATTACGGGGTACCTTCCGGAGGTTGGTCTGGTAATAGGGTGACCGCTAATATACCTGCCTTGTATAGTTCCGGAGATGGACGTGCGCTGTTCTATACCAATGGCCAGAACCTACAGATTAATAATATTGGGTTGTTCACCGATGGATATGCCAGTGTGAAGTTCTCCAATGTTACTTCTACAGGTGCCACACCAGCCGGCGCTACCACCTTCGCTAATACTAATTTCCCCTTGTTCCGTCTGGCAGAACAATACCTGATCTATGCCGAAGCAGTGCTCAGAGGTGGCTCCGGAGGTACAACCAGTCAGGCTTTGCAATATTTCAATCTGATCAGGACTAGGGCCTATGGTAACGAAAGCGGAAATGTGGCCACCATTGCTCTTCAGGATATATTGGATGAAAGGGGGCGTGAAATGCTCTGGGAATGCCAACGTAGGGATGATCTGATCCGGTTTGGGCTATTTACATCCGGAACTTATCTGTGGCCCTGGAAGGGTGGTGTATCCTCTGGTACGGGTGTAGCAGACAAATTCAATCTGTTCCCCATTCCGACCACAGATCTTACCGCCAATCCTAACCTGATCCAGAACAATGGATATTAACTGAACCTCCAAAAGTCATTCATATGAAACACTATTTGCAAAAACTATCTATATTCTCTGTTGTAGGATTGCTGTTGGCCAGCGCCTGCACCAAGGAAAATAAGGTATTCTATAATGGGGGTACGGCTCCGGTGCTTACTTCTTCCAATAAAACGGATACCATTGCATTACCCATTGCTGATTCTTCCAATCCGTCGGTTTCCTTTTTCTGGACCAATCCGAACTTTCAGTTCAGTACAGGGCCCAGTTCCTTAAGTGTAACGTATTACCTGCAATTTGATACCTTGGGGGCAGGTTTTGGCAGTGAGTACATGCAATCCGTTGCTTTCAGTACTTCCCTGACGACCTCCTATACCATCAGCGCATTGAATGCCCTCCTTGCCAACGGCCTTCAGTTGGATACATCTCAATACCACAATGTACAAGTCAGGGTGGCTGCCTTTATTCCCCCCTATACTTCCGGATCAACGCTTGATGCGATCCTGTATTCAGATACCCTGAACTTTGTGGTCAAACCTTACATTCCACCACCAGCCGTTACGCCGCCAATTGACGGGGCATCAAAAAATGACTCTTTATACATCGTCGGCTCCGCCATTGCCAATTCAGGCTGGGATAATCCCATACCCCCTGCTTATATCGCAAGCCAGACGTTTACCCGTATAACGGATAAGCACTTCCAGATTACTATTCCGCTCATTGGTGGTGGAGAATACAAATTGATCAGCTTAAATGGCTCATGGACCGATCAGTGGAGCGTGGCTACAAAGGATCAATATCCCAATGGGGGGCCTTTTGTTTACAACGGAAATAACTGTATAGCTCCAGCCAACAGTGGGACGTATTTGATCGACGTCAACTTCCAAACCGGATTATTCACAGTAACCGCGCAATAGTCATTCCATAAACTGAATTGTATGACCAGACATATTTTATATACTTTTTTAGCAGGTGGAATGCTGTTGGGCGCATTCAGTGCTTGTCAAAAACAAAATGTAAACACCTACTATAAAAATGGAACTACGCCCGTTTTAAGCTCCTCTGTTACCACTATAGCGACCCCCGTTTCGGACTCTAATGCTACGGCTGTTGTCTTTAGCTGGACGGACGCGAAATACCCAACTCCGGCCCCAGGAGCGACCTTGTATACGCTCCAAATCGATTCCGCTGGACATAACTTTGGTAACTACCAGTCCTTGCAGGTCTCTGGCGCCCTGGCCGATAGCCTGAGTGCGAAGCTGGTCAATACGATGGTATTGGCCTTAGGGGCACAGGTGAATACACCCTATACCATAGAAGTTAGGGTTGTGTCTTCCTATGCCAACAATAACGATCAGTTGAACTCCAATGTGGTCAACATTACTGTAACCCCTTACCAAACGCCACCTAAAGTGACGGTGCCCCCCTTTGGCAATTTGTATATTGTCGGTTCGGCTACCGCCTGTGCCATGGATGCTATGGTGGATACCTCTATCCAGAAGTTCACTAAAGTAGACTCAGTTGATTACCAGGGCACTTTCTATCTAGCCGGCAGTGGCGGTTATTACTTTGTACCAGTGAATGGTACCAATGCAATCAAATATAACCTGGTGGATTCAACCAATGGGCCCACTTCTCAAGGTGGAGCCTTCCAGGTTACCACTTCCGCAGGCGAAATGATCCCGGCACCCTCCCTGCCTGGATTGTACCAGATTAAGATTAGCTTCCAGACTGGATACTATAGTGTTACGCCTGTGAATACCTGGAGTGCCTGGTATTTGCCTGGTAATTATCAGGGTTGGACGCCAGCCACTGCTCCTACGGTAGCCGCTATCAACAACGATGGTAACTATGAGGGTTATGCAAACCTTGTCGATAACCAAGGCTTCAAAATCACGGCTGTCCCTAATTGGAATGGTACCATTTATGGAGATGCCAATCAAAATGGTAACTCCGGTGTGTTGACCACCAGTGGTGGGGGGAATAATATCATTATTCCAGCCGCCGGGTATTACTTTGTTCAGATCGATTCTTCCAAGTTGACCTATACAACTACCCAGATTACGGAGTTTAGCTTGATCGGAGCCTTCAATAATTGGAGTGCCGACGTGCCTATGACCTACAATGCGGCCACCCAGGAATGGACGGGGACCTTTACAGCTGCCGCCGCTGGATCAATGAAGATCCGTTCCAACCTGAACTGGAGTACCCCCAACTATGGTACAGGTGGTCAAGGTGGTAGCATGATCAATGGTGGTGGAAATATCAATTATACGGCCGGCACCCATAACGTCATTTTCCGACTCAATAACCCAGGTTATTATACGATTACGATTCAATAGAGGAAGGGTTATTTTGAATTATTAAGTGTCTCATATTACTTGTGAGGCACTTTTTTTATTTAAATTCTTTTCATGATATATATTAAAGCAGTCCTAATTATTGGTAAAAGTGAATATTAATCTTCATCTTTAGTAAGGAGTTTTTACTTCAGCCCCTTTCATTTGTCATCAAACGCTCACCATATGAAGTTTTTTTTACACACTAACACTGCTCGTTCTATTAATTCCGACAATTCTTTTTGCACAAACTACCTACACGATTTCTTACACAGGTTATGATTCGAAAGGAGTATGCAATGTATTCGGCGTACCGGTGACATTTAATGGGTACACCTCCTATTCTGTGTATGGAGCACCTACCTTTGTAGATAATTCAAGCTCCGGGGATGCCTACAGTGTAGTATTGCCTGCACAGTTTACACAAGGAGGCGGAAACGCTGCCACTGATGAGCTAACCGCATTTGCCGTTAAATTCCCGTTTAAGCAATGGTATAATTATGCTGTTTCCGTCTACGCGACTTCCACTATCAATAATGCTTACGCTGCTCGTGTTGGAGTGGGGCTTTCTGCTGCTATTTCAGGCGAGTCAGGCTGTGGCACCACCACCTTAGCCAATAGCACAGTGCTAAGTGATTTTAAAATTGCCGCTTTGGGAACAGGGGGGTTTGTGTGGTCTAATAATGTCAAGAATACACAGGCAACACAGAATTATAATTATTTGATTGTTGCAGGGCTTGCGGCAGCTATAGATGGTTCGGCATCTACGGTATACGTTAATAAAGTCCAGATAGTAGAAGAGGCTCCGTTCACGCTTACACCTGCTTCCGAGTCTGTTTCCTGTTCTTCCTTACTCACCCAGACTTTTACGGTAGTCAATAACAATACGGGTA
>CAJCIQ010000096.1 GCA_903970475.1 Beijerinckiaceae bacterium | reverse complement strand
CCTTTTCTTAATTTTGTGGCAAAACGCTCACTATGCCCTCATTCGACATTGCCAGCAAGGTAGATCTTCAGACGCTGGACAACGCGATTAATGTGACCGCTAAGGAAGTCACCAACCGTTTCGATTTCAAAGGGTCTCACGTAGTATTGGACCTCAATAAAAAGGACCATGTACTCAATATTGAAGTGGACAGTGACATGAAGCTCAAACAATTGATAGACGTGCTGATTAGCCGGTCCATGAAACAGGGCCTGGATCCTCAGGTATATGACTTCTCTAAAGAGCCCTTTCAAAGCGGAAAGGTCTACAAACAAACCGTTCCCATCCGCAATGGCTTGGCCATGGAGGATGCCAAGAAAATCGTTAAGCTCATTAAGGATAAAGGCCTGAAAGTTCAGGCGGCCATCATGGATGATATTGTCCGGGTAACCGGTAAGAAAATCGATGACTTGCAGGATGTGATTGCAGCGGCAAAAGCAGGTAATCTGGGGGTTCCGCTCCAGTTTATCAACATGAAGTCATGACAATGACTCATCGAGTCCTATCAGCATCAATTATGAACGAAGTAAGTGCTAATATGAAGGATTTTTCGTAATTTTGCCCCTCCATTATGGACTTGCTTGGCTGATCCAAGCGCAAAACATTGAAAATCATGCAAAAAGAGATTCATCCTAAAGGCTACCGTTTTGTCGTATTCAAAGACATGTCTAACGGAACTACATTTTTAGGTCGTTCTACGGCTCGTTCCAGTGAAAACGTAAAGTGGGAAGACGGCAACGAATACCCTGTTATCAAGTTGGATATTTCCAGCACTTCACATCCTTTCTATACTGGAAAGAATGTTTTGGTTGATACCGCAGGTCGTATCGATAAATTTAAGAAGCGTTACGAAAAAAAGAAGTAATTTTATTACTTATTGTTTTTCATGGCTATACTTTTGACCCCCTGATTCTTCAGGGGGTTACTTTTTTATTTTCGGGATAATTCGCTGAAACTTAGACTGGATCTAAAAAATAGGGTATATGTATTCCACAGGAAATTAGCCTGCACGTTCCTCATAATGGTTTAATAAGTCCACTACGTACGTACATTTTTCGTCATTTTTCTGACCTATTTTTCCGATTTCGCACCTATCAACGGATAGAAATGAAAATTGTTACTCTTTTGAACTAACTCATTATTTAATTAGTTAAAAGGGTCGTTGGTGACAGCAGTAGGTTTCATGCAAACGATTACATCAGTGTTTCCGAAATTTCCTTCAAAGCATTCACCGTAAGAGGCTTATTAAGGTAAGCTGCAACCAAAGGATGAGCTTCTGCCCTTAACGTGTCTCCGGGTTGGAGGGAGGAAGAAAGTATGACAATATGTACCCTGTTTCTGATGGCAGCAGGCAGGTTTTCAAAAGTGGACAGGAAGGAAAACCCGTCCATATCCGGCATTTTGATATCCAGCAATACGATAATAGGAGCCCAGCCGGCGCTGGGGGGTAGGGTAGCCAGATGATCCAGGGCGTCTACTGGTTTGGCGAAAGAATGTACGCTTGAAAACGCCCCCGTTCTCCCCGCCAGTTTCTCATGAAGAAATAGGTCAATTTCGTTGTCATCTACAAATACGATCGTACTCTTATTATTCACCTTGTGTATAATTGGGGAGGATGATTTCAAATTTCGTTCCCTGGCCGTAGGTAGAGTCTACCTCTATGGTTCCACCTAATTTGCTCAGGGCTTCTTTTACAATGTACAGACCAATCCCTGTGCCTGAATTGTCGGTTCGGTTGCTCCTGAAAAACATATGGAATATATCCTTCAAATGGCTGCCCAGAATACCTACTCCATTGTCTTCAATAGTGATCACCGCCTTGTGCGGGAAGGTTCTGACCCTCAAATGTACTTTAGGATTGGGTTCATCCGATTTCTGATATTTGATGGCATTGGATATCAGGTTATTCAAAATCACTGAAATCCGGAATACATCACCCTTGAACACATGGTCTTGCTGAACATCCACGGTGAAATTCACGAGATTGTTCCGGTGCCTGTTGGCCTCGATGGATTCCGTGATGATGGCATTGAAATCCACCGATTCAATATCGGCGTCAACCCTGGAGTTGCGGTAGTACTCAATGACTTTTTTGATGAACTCATCCAAACGGATGATACAGCTTTCTATCAGGTCCACATAACCGTTCGGATCACTAATGGAGTTGTCGGCCTTTGCCAGGTTGATGATGCCTAGGACTGACACGAGGGGAGAACGCATGTCGTGGCTGGCGCTATATATGAATCGATTCAATTCTTCGTTTGCTTTTTCGAGGGCCTCCACCTTTTCTTTAAGCTGCTTACGCGCCGAATAGATATCGTAGGCGTTGTTGATGGCGTTCTGGAGCTCAAACTCATCCCAGGGCTTTCGTATATAACGATAAATCTGCCCCTTATTGATGGAGTCGATCATATCTTCTATATCCGTATAGCCTGTAAGGAGGATACGGATTGGATCGGGGTGCTTCTCTTTGATCACGTTGAAAAACTCCACACCTGTCGTATTGGGCATACGCTGGTCGGCTATGATGATTTCTACAGGAATTTCCTCCAATAGCCTTTTTGCCTCGGCCACCGTCAGTGCCGTATAAATCTCATAGTTTCGTCGGAAACTGGCCCTGAAGGTGTTGAGGTTGTTGATCTCATCATCCAGGTATAATATCTTAATCCGATTTTCGCTCATATGGCCCTAGTTTGAAGGATGTACGATCGGAAGAATGATCTGGAATTCTGTCCCAACGCCTATGGTGGAATGCACCAGAATCCTTCCTTTATGTTTTTCAATGATACTGAATACTATGGACAATCCAAGCCCTGTACCCTCTCCAATTTCTTTGGTGGTGAAGAAGGGGTCGAATATTTTCTCTTTTACGGAGTCGGGCATACCCGTTCCGGTGTCAGCAATTTTTATTTCTACATGATCTCCATCATAGAGCCTGGTACTGACGGTCAGATATTCTGTTTCTCCAGATGGCTTTTTGGCCATGGCATACAGGGCATTACTCATGATGTTCATGAATACCTGGTTGAGTTTACCCGGGAAACACTCCACGGGTGGGATGGTTTGGAAGTTGCGGACCACCTGGACATTATTAGGCATGGAGGAACGCAGTAACACCAGGGTGGAATCCAACCCTTCGTAAAGATTTACCTTCTTCAACTCCGTTTCATCTACCCTGGAGAAGGTCCTGAGCCCCCTGACGATTTCTGCGGTGCGGATAGCCCCGTCTTCTATGCCTTGGAGCAAAGACCCGATCTCTTCTTTAATATAAGACAGATCTATCTTCTTTTTGAATGCATTAATCAGGGCCAGCTGATCACTAACGGGCACGGAGAAGTCAAGTTTTTCGTATTGGTCGATGATTTCCCAGAGATCCTGTATATCCAATTGCAAGGGCTTGATATTGGACTTTACGAAATTGATGGGGTTATTGATTTCATGGGCTATGCCTGCGGTCAGGACACCCAAAGACGCCATTTTTTCCGCTTCAACGAGTTGGGACTGCGTGGCCTTCAGGTTTTCGAGGGTATCGTGGAGGCTTCGGTTGGAGTCTTCCAATTCTATGGTACGCTCATGTACTTTGGCCTCCAACAAGAGGTTTTGCTCCCGGACCAACCTTTCGTTTTCCAAAGAAATTTCCAGGGCTTGCTCCTGAGATACTTGTTTTTCCCTGGTCAGGGTATTGATCTTATCGGCCAAGGCTATGGATAGTAAAACGGCTTCTATGGAGGAGCCCCAATAAAGGGCATAATTGGAGAAATTATTGGAAGAAATGATCCCGAAGTTCTTGAGTACATAAACGATCAGCGCCAGCATATATATCGACCAGGCTACCAGGTAGAACAGGGCGGGTTTAAAGCCCTTTCTACTGATATAGGCCGAAGTCGAGATGACAAAAAAGGCCATCAAGAACCCATTGACATTCAATATGATATAGCTGACAAATCCAACGCCTGCAAAGTCGCAGATGATGGCCATCGTATAGGAAATAAGAAAGTAAAGATTGATTCCCATTAACTTGGGCGCGTACTTCCGCTGCTGCAAAAAGGGAATGGCAAACATGATGGCCACCATGCAAACGAGACTGGAAGTCAGGATCACCATGTATTGGTTTAAACCAGGTTGGTCAGGCCAGAAATATTTGAAACCAAACCCTGAAGAGGACATTTGGGCCAGGCCCAGGAAAAAAACATATATGATATAATACAGGTAGTTCTTATCGTTGACAGAGAAGTAGATAAACAAGTTGTAAAAAAAGATCACCAGTAGGATACCGAAGTAGGCGCCTATGATGAACACATTGGTAGCTCCTGCTCCGGTGACCAAAGAACGGGTCCCGATGACCATGGGTAGCTGGAGGTGGTGATCACTTACTACTCGTATAAAATACGTAGCTGTATCGCCACTTGGAATATGCAGGTCACAAATGAAATTAACGTCGTCTTCCTGGCGCTGCAAATATGGATACCGGTCCCCGGCTCTGTAAATCAGGTTCAGGCGGTCTCCCGTTTGCTTGAATACGGTTACTTCAGGAAGGTTGGGTGTTTGGATCAGGAGGTGAAGGGTGGCCTGACCCGTCTGATTGGTACAACTGAAGCGCAACCAATTGTTAATCTTTGATTCTGGAAAATTGGGGATGTCTTTGTGAATGGGTTGAAAGCCAGTGGCATCCCAAATGGTTTTTTCGTCGTAAAAGCGATGGGGGTCGTATTTGACCGAGGTTCCCATGCCAATGGACTTGAGGTTGTCTCCCTGGTGAACGCTGATCACTTCCTGACCTTTCAGGGAAAGGGATACGGTCAGGAGTGTGAATAAGGCAACAATACCGATCTGTAGCTGTTTATGGCACGATCTTAAATTCATTAATGTCTGTATTCGGAATCACTATGTTATAATCAATCTGAATGGCAGGAGACCCTTTTCTGAAAGGGTAAGTTTCTGAGGTGACCTGCTTAGGATACTTCCTTAAGTCTTCAATTCTTTGTTTCTCTAACGGAGCCGTATCAGGCAGTTGTATCAAATCTTTTACAAAAACAGCCGTTGCCAGCAAATCTAGTTTTGGATAATAAAAGGTGCCGTTGTTACCTATATCGCTAATTACTTTTCCTCCTTGCCATTCCGAAAATTTGACCGTAACAGGACTACAAAGGGAAAAAATGGTGGTCAGGCCTACCCGGGTTGACAAGGCCAAGGCAGCCCTTGAGGCAAATATAGCCCCAATCCCCAATCCTGCCACTTCTATGGAGTTCCACAATCCGCACAATTCACCCGTACCATCAGCCTGATGATCACGTACCCTCTTGTAAATATTTAAATCCAGGGGGCCCAAAGCATTTTCTATGGGCAAAGGATGAATACCGTCTGATGCGTGGACCCTTGCGCCCCCGAAAAGCCGGGCGCCATCGGTACTCTCCACGACAACTACAAAAACGGAGCGTTGGGACGCCCAAGCGTCATTGGAGGAGGTTACTTTGTTGATACCATGGTTTTCCAATACTTTCTTATGCCCTTCAATAAATCGAAGGCAGGACCCAGGATCATCTATAGCCCTGAACGCCCTAATTCGTACTTCCGTAATCATGTATTTCTCCTGCGTTTAAAGGCTACGGATATCGGTTGGCATGGGAGAAAAATCATCCTATTTTCCACGCAAAGAAACCCATATGAACTTAAAAAGATGCTAATATACCGATCATTTGTAAGCCGTTAACCAAAGTTCAAAGTAATTTTGCTGAACGATTTCCTATTTAACCTGTTATACAATGATGAGCGAAGACAAACCTATTGTTTTGTATGTGGATGATGAGGTGAATAACCTGCATTCGTTTAAGGCTTCGTTTAGAAGACAATTCCACGTTTATACGGCTGATTCAGCAACTGCCGCACGAAAGGTGCTCGCGGAACAAAAGGTGCACGTGATTATCTCCGATCAACGCATGCCACAGATGACGGGAATCGAATTCTTTGCATCCATCCTTGCCGATTATCCCGATCCTATCCGCATGCTGTTGACCGGCTATGCAGACATCCAGGCGGTGATAGATGCCATTAACCAGGGACAGGTTTTCCGTTACTTCTCCAAACCTTGGAATGATGCCGAGCTTATTCATCATATTACCGAGGCTTATCAGCTCTACAAGTTAAGGAAACAAAACAAAGAGCTTACCGAAAAATTGGTAGAGAACAACGACAAAATGGAATTTTTACTGAGACAGCAGTTATTGTCTTAGTTTTATTTTATGAAGGTCATTTTGTGTCAAAATACTGACCAATCCGCACAACTCCATCCTTTCACCCATATTCGCCCTATAGGGGACCTTCGCCTGGGCCTTTTGACCCTGAAACAAACTTGGTCGCTAATTTCTGGTTGGGATGTCGTATACCGGGATTCAGACGCTGATCCTGACAGAAGCCCCATAGAAGGAGGGTGGACCACGATACCACTAGTACGGGCCAATCCCAAAGATCTGAGCTTTCCCAGCAAATGGAAAGAGGATGACGTCCTCCGCATTAATGCTTCCTTAATGCCTGATCCGGGTATATGGCCCTACCTGTTGGCCCTGGATCCAGGAGAAGCATATCATTTTGATGGATATCAACTCGCCTACAGGCCATCAAGGGAGGCCACTATCATACACGCAAGAGAATTGCCTCCACCATTTCACTTTCTCCGGTATCCCTGGCAACTCATTCAATGGAATGACACCTACCTGCGGAAAATATTCCCCATACTTACAGCAGGAAGGGCCTCCCAACCCATTGATCCAAGCAACACGGTCATAGGAGGCCCGATCTTTTTGGAAGAAGGGGCCAAGGTAACCTGCTCGGTTTTAAATGCGGCTACAGGTCCCATTTACATTGGTAGGAATGCTGAGGTTATGGAAGGTTGCCTCATCCGTGGACCACTTGCATTGGATGAGGGCGCCGTATTAAAAATGGGAACAAAATCATACGGTCCCGTTAGCCTTGGTCCCTATTGTACAGGAGGAGGTGAATTAAAAAATGTGATCCTCCTGGGCTATAGCAATAAAGGCCATGACGGATACCTGGGAGACTCCTTGATAGGGGAGTGGTGTAACCTGGGTGCAGGTACCACCAATTCCAATCTGCGCAATAACGCTACTGAAGTACGCGTTTTCAACCCTGCGCTAGGGGAAGGTGTAGCCGCCGGCATTAAAATGGGGTTGCTGATGGGTGATTATTCCCGGACGGCTATTCAGACTGCTTTTCATACAGGAGCCGTTGTTGGCATCTGCTGCAACGTATTTGGCGGAACGCCTGTTTCGGGATATTTACCCAATTTCAGTTGGGGATTAACAGGACAGAAGTATGATTGGGAAAAAGCATTGAGGGACATCGATAATTGGAAAAAACTCAAAGGTCACGCCCTGACCCCTGAAGAAATACAAAAATTAGGGCCTATTTTTGGAGCATGAGACAACAAATAGCCGCCGCCAACTGGAAAATGAATTTGACTATTGGACAGGCAGAGAAACTTCTCGATGATATACTGAGTGTTGATTGGGCGCTGAAACCTTGGCAGCAGGTAGTCCTGGCCGTTCCCGCCCCTTACTTGTATCCCGCTGTACAAAAATGGAAGGCTTCAGGCCAAAGCCAGGTTAGTATCAGCGCCCAAAACTGTTATAGCGAAAAATCCGGTGCTTACACGGGGGAAACCTCCGCTGAAATGCTGGCATCCCTGGTCGTTACCCATGTTATCATAGGTCACTCTGAACGAAGGGAGATCTTTCATGAAACCAATGCCCTACTGGCTAAAAAAGTGGACATCGCCCTCTCTTTTAACCTAACCCCCATTTTCTGTTGCGGAGAGCCTTTAAGTATACGTGAAGCCGGTACGCAAAATGCTTTTGTCGCCAAACAACTGGAAGAAAGTTTATATCACCTGGATGCAGAAACCATTCAAAAGCTGGTCATAGCCTATGAGCCTATCTGGGCCATTGGAACCGGCAAAACCGCCACTAGTGAACAAGCTCAGGAAATGCATCATTACCTGCGTTCTGTGCTGGCGCATAAATATGGTGCTGCTGTAGCCGGTCGCGTTTCCATTTTATATGGAGGAAGTGTGAAAGCCGCCAACGCACAGGAACTGTTTTCCCAGCCGGATGTAGATGGGGGATTAGTGGGAGGGGCCAGCCTTATCCACAAAGAATTTGATGCAATTATAAGAGCACTTAAATAGCCAGCGCCTTTATCCTCCAGAGAACTTATCATATCGTCGTCGTTAAGAAACCTCAACTGTTACTCCGATTGTCCAGGATCAGAATTGTCCTGGACGGGAAAGATATTTATCCGATGGGGAACAGGGAGGAGCTCGTCATCCATGTAGATCATAATAATCCTGTATTGGTTGTGACGGACGGGTATCATATCTCCAGGCCCCTGGAATTGGTATACCATCACCTCAATACCTATTATTTCAGGGTAGAATGTGGCATGGATGACGGGCAATTACTTATAGCCGCTATTATAGCTGCCTTCTTTACCATGATGGGACTGGTCACCCATTTGGTGATCTATCCCATTATTGCCATGTTACCTGTCATTTACACCATGGTTCAGTACTATGTCCGTAAGAAGGATTTTCTGAATCTGAGGCCGATGTAATCAGTGTATCCGGTCCCCCCTTACTTCCAGCGTCTCCATCACTGTTGCTTCGTAAGCCAGCCATTGTTTCCAACGCTTACGCACCATTTCTTCCGGAATATATGTCAGGGCAAGGTCTATGAAAAGGGTATAGTGGCCCGCTTCACTTTCCATGAAACGACGATAGAACTGACGCAGATAGTCATCATCCAATCCTTCGCTGAGGCGCTTAAACCGTTCGCAGCTTCTGGCTTCAATCAACGCAAAGATGAGCAATCTGTCCAGCATGGTTTCCTGCTCTGGCCCACCCTTAATCTGGAAGTCCATAAGGGCATTCACGTATGCGTCCTTGCGCTGACGGCCTAGTTTCAACCCTCTTTTCTGTAGTTCCGCCAATACCAGGCGAAAGTGTCCCCATTCCTCCGTAACGATGGGCGCCAGTTCTGTCACCAGCTTTTCTTTTGTGGAATAACGCTGAATCAGGGAAATACAACTGGTCGCCGCCTTTTGCTCGCAGTAGGCGTGGTCCGTGAGTATTTCTTCCAGGGACATTTCGGCCAGGTTTACCCAACGGGGATCGGTAGGTAATTGAAGTCCTAATACAGTCTTTTCCATGTCCGCAAAGGTAGGGTCCTTACCTTTATCTTTAAATATGGCTATGAATCCACCTAACCTGACCCAGAAACTAGACGCCCGGAAGGAGCAAGGTGCCTTTAGGACCCTACGATTGAGTGCCCTGTCCATTGATTTTTGTTCCAATGATTATCTGGGTATAGCCAGGGGAAGAAAGCTCACCCACGATCCGGGGTTGAGTAGCGGAAGTACAGGCTCCCGGCTACTGGCCGGGAATTATCCCTTATTGAACATGGTGGAAGAGGAGATTGCGACCTTTCATCATGCGGAGGCCGCCCTTGTCTATAATTCCGGCTACGACGCTAATGTCGGATTGCTCAGTTGTGTTCCCCAAAAAGGGGATACCATTCTTTACGATGCCCTATCCCATGCTTCTATACGCGATGGGATCCGGTTGAGCTTTGCCCAGGCTTTTTCCTTTCAGCATAATGATGTGGAAGACCTGGAGAAGAAACTTAAAGCGGCCTCACGCGGCAGCATTTATGTCGTAACGGAAAGTCTGTTTTCCATGGACGGGGACTTTTGCCCATTGGAACCCATCGTGGAATTGTGCACCCGGTACGGCGCCTTCCTTATCATCGATGAAGCCCATGCCACAGGGGTAGAGGGGGCGAAAGGGGAAGGCCTCGTACAGCATAAAGGCCTGGAGCATGCCTGTTTTGCGCGTATGCACACCTTTGGCAAAGCCCTTGGCTGTCACGGAGCAGCGATTTTAGGGAGTACCCTGCTCAAAGAATACCTCATTAATTTTTCCCGTTCTCTCATATACACGACAGCGCTCCCCCCAGCATCGGCCGGATTAATAAAGGCCTCCTATCATCTATTTCCGGGTATGGAAGCCGAAAGGGCTCACCTCCGCGCACTCATTAAACAGTTTCAGGCAGCCTTGTTGCCGTATACGCGCGTGGGCGGTGTTTCTCCCATCCAAGCCGTCCTCATTCCCGGCAACGAAGCCGTTAAAAGCGTAGCCGCCCAGCTTCAGGAGTCTGGTCTGGACGTAAGGCCCATCCTTTATCCAACGGTGCCCAAAGATGCTGAACGCCTGCGTATCGTGCTTCATGCCTTCAATACACATGAAGAGGTTGAATTACTGGTGAATTTGTTAAGGAAAAAAGTATAATTTTCATCTATCATTTACCGCATATGCGCATATGGCCCTTTATCACCAGCGCCCTGGTTACAGGATCTCTGGTGGCTGCTTTGAGTACCTCCATCGATTCCAAACCGGCCTTTGGCCCTTTGCTGGACCCCCAGGAAGGTTTCTGGCAAAATGCAGATCCCGCCAATATGAGTTACAGCTTAGACCTGCATTTTCTGGAGCTTTCCGCTCCAACGAAGGTCTATGTAGACCAGCGCCTGGTCCCCCATATTTTCGCGGAAAATGAAAAGGACGCCTACTTTGCCCAAGGGTATATACATGCCCGGTTCCGGCTCTGGCAAATGGATATTCAGACCGATCTGGCCGATGGAAGGCTGACGGAAATAGTAGGGCGCTATAGCGGTAACCACGACCTTTTGGAATTAAGGGACCGGTATTACCGGCGCCTCGGTATGGGATATGCGGCCGAGCAAGCCCTCAAAGGAATGGAAGCCGATAGCGCCACAAAGGCGGAAGTAGACGCTTATACCGAAGGCGTGAATGCCTATATCTCCTCCCTGACCGTTGCTACAATGCCCTTGGAGTACAAACTCCTCAACTATGCGCCGGAGCCCTGGACCAACCTGAAATGTGCCCTGTTGCTAAAGATGATGAGTTATGATTTGGCTGGGGAAGAAAACGATTTCCAAAATACCAATGCCCGGAATTTGTTTTCGGCCGCTGATTTCCAACTGCTCTATCCGTCCATGCCTGATTCATTGGATCCCATCGTACCCCAAGGCACGCAGATGTTTACTAAACAGGATACCCCGGGCGTACGCGTGAAGATACCAACCGGCATGGATACCGATTATTTCATGACCAAGTCTGGTATGCTTACCCGCTGTCTGGCCATGGTGCCATTGGGGACAGGAGCCAATTGGACCGCGTTTGCTTATGATGTTCCTCATACGGGTGCGGCCCAAAGGGGGCCCTGGGAAAAAGATCCTCAAAGCGTAGATCCTGATCCGGACAATGGTTCTAACAACTGGGCTGTATCCGGAGCCAAAACCAAATCCGGTGTTCCCATTCTCTGTAACGATCCCCACCTGGGATTGAATCTCCCCTCCCTATGGTTTGAAGTGCAGATTCATACACCGACGGTAAACGTATATGGGGCCAGTCTTCCGGGTGCACCAGGGGTGATCATTGGTTTCAATGATAGCGCTGCCTTTGGGGTGACTAATTCCATGAGGGATGTCCGGGATTATTTCGAAATCACTTTTAAAGACCAGACAAAAAAGGAATATCTCTTTAATGGCCAGTGGTTGCCCACCGCTTTCCGGGTGGAGGATATTAAGGTGAAGGGCGAACCCGACTTCATGGATACGGTGGCTTATACGGTGTTTGGTCCGGTGATGTACGAGCCTTCTTATCCGGATCCACTCAAATCGGGTAAATACTATGCCTGCAAGTGGTCTGCCCATGAGGTAAGCAATGAGCTCCTTTGCTTTAACAAACTGGATCACGCGGCTAACTACGATCAATACCTGGATGCCATTAAAAGCTTGCAGACCCCAGGGCAAAACGTTGTTTTTGCCAGCGCCTCCGGGGACATCGCCATCTGGGCACAAGGGGCTTTTCCCGCCAAATGGTACAGGCAGGGGGATTTTGTCATGGAAGGAAAGGATTCCGCCTATGATTGGCAGGGGACCATTCCTCAGAATGAGAATCCACACCTCTGGAATCCGGTTAGGGGATATGTTAGCAGTGCCAACCAATTTCCTATAGATCCTAAGACGTACCCCTATTATTTATCCGGCAATTTCCTAACCTACAGGGCCATGGAAATCAACCGCAGGCTGGATAAAATGGAGAACATTACTCCTCAGGACATGATGGGCCTCCAAACGGATAATTACGACTTGTTTGCGGAGATGGCCAGGCCCCTGTTCATAAAATATATAGACACCACTTCCATGGAGCCAGGAGAAACCCATTTGTATGACCTGGTAAGGGATTGGGATCTGTATAACAGTCCAGGAGAAAAAGCCCCTGCTGTATTCCACGCATGGTGGGATAGTTTATTTGTGGGGGTCTATGGAGATGAGTTGAGGCAAACAGCGCTGCCCATTACAAAACCTTCTGATCAAACCCTCGTGGAGGCTTTACTAAAAGATTCCTCCTATAAATTCGTGGACGATATCCGTACACCTGCCCAGGAATCCCTAAGACAGATTGCTACGCAGGCCTGGAAGAAAATATATCCGGTCATGCTCCAGCTAGAAAATAACAATAGCCTGACCTGGTCCGACTACAAGGATACCCATATAGATCATTTGTTGAAAATACCCGCTTTCAGCGATCAGCACCTCCAGACGGGCGGAGGCGCGTATTCCATCAATGCCACTAAAGCCGATCATGGGCCCAGCTGGAGAATGGTCGTGGAACTGACTACGCCGGTACATGCTTTTGGCATTTATCCCGGAGGCCAGGATGGGAATCCCGGCAGCCCCTATTTTGATAATACCGTCCAGGATTGGGCCAAAGGAAGATATGATACGCTCTGGCTGATGACCCCCGATCAGGTGAACGACGCCCGTATACAATGGAAGATTAACTTTACCAAACCCTAAGCGCTTACATGAAATTCATTTCCTCCATATTGCTGATTGCTTTACTGAGCCTGGTAGCTGGTTTGTACCTGAGATTCTGGGCCCTGGTTCCAGCCGCTTTTGTCGTGAGTCTATTGATTCCTCAGCCCCCCGGCAGGTCATTCCTGAGTGGGTTCCTGGGCGTCTTTTTGCTTTGGGGTTGTATGGCTTTATATATGGATGCCGCTAATAATTACATACTGGGCACCCGTATGAGCCAAATGATTTTTAAAGTACCCAGTTCCCTTTTGATGGTGGGACTAACGGCTTTGATTGGAGGGTTGGTCAGTGGCATGAGCGCCTTGACGGCTTCTTTTATCCATCAGCCTGCCAAATCTAAAGAATAGGCTTAGTCGGACACAATCATATACCCTTGTGCATAATTGAGGG
The DNA here is from genome assembly GCA_903970475.1 of Beijerinckiaceae bacterium. Lineage (GTDB taxonomy): Bacteria > Bacteroidota > Bacteroidia > Chitinophagales > Chitinophagaceae > Dinghuibacter. The sequence goes on along the minus strand of CAJCIQ010000096.1, from coordinate 43,402 downwards.
TAATTGTTTTTCCCTTTTTGATAGGAGTCGTAAAATCTACAATAGGCCCCGGGATGGGTATCTTTCCTTTCAAATTTCTATCCATAAAATAATGGGGATCGGTAATGATCAACCGGTGACGGATGGGATCTATGCGGATGACAAACCTTTCTGCGAAGTCATTGTCCAATACCCCATCCAGATGATGCCCCATTTGGAGTTGCAAGGCTTTTAAGGAAGTCCAGCTCACCCGCTGTCCCGAGATGACTAAAGTTCTCATGATGAGCCTAACGCTGTCGGTCAGGGTAAAGCCGGTGGCGGATGCAATGCTGGAATCCACAAGAATGCCCCGGGCATGCCAGCCGGGATCAAAGAGAAAATCCAGGGAATCAGCGTTATTCACCCTCAATCGCATATAGATATGATCGTGCGTAAAAGAAAAGGGCAGGATGACCATATGCTGTTTGTTGGTGAATGCGAAACCGGGCCCGGATTGGGCTTTTAAGTCAGGGGTAAAAAGCAACGAAATAGCTGTCAATAGGATAGAGATGGATTGCATATTAAAAAGTACTAATTATATTTGACTTTCAATTGTTTTTAACATTTGTAGGTGTATTTTAATTGCCCGTTTTTAACCTCAACGCTACTATGAGATTTACCTTTTCGTTGCTCACCTTACTTACTAGTATAAGCCTTTCCGCGCAGACCCTCCATGGCAATGTACAAGACAGTAGCGGTCATCCCCTGGGATTCGCTACCATACTCATTAAAGGAAGTTCCAGAGGCGTCACGGCCAATGCGGAAGGCGCTTATTCCATACACCTTGATAAGGGTACCCATATATTGATTTGTGAACACGTGGGGTACGCCAGGGAAGAAAAAAGTGTGGAGGTCACCGATGATATGACCTTGGATTTTCGTTTGGAACCCCAACAACTGAGTTTAAAAGATATCGTCATCCACTCCGGGGAAGATCCGGCTAATGACATCATTCGCCATGCCATTGAAGCCAGGGAAACCCATCATAAGGAAATGTCCTCTTTCAGTTGCAACGTATACTCTAAGGGAAGGGCTTCCATTGTTTCTGTGCCCAACCGGGTATTCGGACAGAAAGTGGATATTGACACCTCCATGTTAGGGCGGAACAATTTCCTGTATTTGTCGGAAACCGTGGCCCAGTATGCAGAAGCACCTCCAGACAAGCAGAAGGTGGTCGTCATCTCTTCTAAGGTAAGCGGACAAAGTAACGCCTATGGGTTGACCATCCCATTTATCGTTTCCTTTTATGAGAACACGGTTCAGATAGGTAACATCAATCCCAGGGGGTTTGTATCTCCTATTGCCGATGGGGCACTTCATTTCTATAATTTCAAATTGATCGGAACCTGGTTTGAGGATGGGCAAATGATCGATAAGATCAAGGTTACACCCAAAAGGCAATATGAACCTTGCTTCAGCGGTTTCATCAGCATCGTGGATGGTTCCTGGAGGATACACAGTACGGACCTGGTGTTGAGTAAGACGACCGGGATTCAGTTTCTGGATACGTTTCACCTCCAGCAACTGTACGCCCCTCTGGACAGCCCTATCTGGGTGATTACTTCTCAGGTGGGCTACTTTTCCATTAAGATGTTGGGATTTGATGGCAATGGCAGTTTTGCCAATACCTATTCCGACATGACCCTCAACCCCGTCTTTCCAAAAGACTTCTTTGGTAATACGACCTTGAAGTATGAAAAGGGATCCAATAAGAAAACGGAAGCCTATTGGGATACCATACGTCCGGAACCCTTGGCTCCGGCAGAAATAAGGGATTATTACCGAAAGGATAGCCTGGAAAAGGTACAGTCAACCCCTCATTATCTGGATTCGGTGGATAAAGTCAACAACAGGATTAAAGTGATAGGCCTGTTGCTTACCGGCCAGACCATCAATCACCAAAAGTCAAGGGAAACCATTACTTTTTCTCCCCTAGTCACCTCCGTAGGCTTTAATACGGTGGAAGGTTGGTTCCTGCATGAAGACTTGACCTACAAGAAAGGTTTGGGTAAACCCGAAGATCAGTCTTACTTCTCCTTAAACCCTGGAGCCCGGTATGGATTTTCCAACCGGCATTTCAATGGCTGGCTCAATGGCGCCTACCGGTTTAAGGGTAAGTATAACGCTATGCTGGAGGCAGGAGGGGGCAGGAATATTTACCAGTACGATAACCGGGACCCCATTTCTGCGGCACTCAATACCATTTACACCCTTTTTGACGTAGCCAATTACATGAAGATTTATGAGGCCACCTTTGGCAGAGCCGCCTTCATCCATACCTTAGGTAAAAGCGGGTTAACCTTCAAAATAGAAGGGGATTGGCAAAACAGGGTGGCCCTGGCCAATACCGATACTACCACCTACTTTGTAAAGGCCAAAGGGCGCACGGGATTCACGACCAACAATCCCGTCGCCTTGACGGGAAATGTGCCCATGGCCCCCAATAAGGCCAGCTCAGTGATGGTCGATCTGACCTGGCAACCCGGTATGAAATACATCGAATACCCCGAAAGCCTGGTTCCGCTGGGGACTAAATATCCTACGCTGGAACTGACTTATATCAAAGGCCTGGATGGGGTACTAGGTTCTTCTGCCAACTACGATAAATGGGCCTTTACCATCAAGGATGACCTCAACCTCAAACTGGGAGGGCTTTTCCGCTATAATTTAGGCATTGGTGGATTTTTGAACAACAAATCGGTTGCCATACCAGACTACAACCAATTTAACGGAAACCAGATCGGCTTTGCCGCCTCCTATATGCGGTACTACCAGTTGGCGCCTTATTATCTGTACAGCAATACAGATCCCTTCTATTTTTCCGGCTTTGTAGAGCATCATTTCAATGGACTGCTCACCAATAAGATCCCTGGGCTCCGGGAACTGAACTGGAATTTAGTGGGGGCCTGCAACTACTTGTACCTCTCTGATGGGCGCCAGTATTTGGAAGCATCCGTAGGGCTGGAAAACATACTGAAGATACTGAGGCTGGATTTCGTATGGGGATGGCCGAACGAAGGGCCTCACCTGACCGGCTTTAGGCTGGGGGCTACGCTGGGCCAATAGTCCCACTTACCTTGGCGGATTGGGCCTGACCGGCCCTGCACCTCGATCCGACCCGGCCCTGGCGGCGCGATCCGATCCTGCACCGTGGCACGATCCGGCCCTGGCGGCGCGATCCGACCCTGGCGGCGCGATCCGACCCGGAATTCTTATCTTTGCACCCATGAGTAGTTTGCACAATAGGGTGGCCCAGACGCTGCTGAAGCAGAGGCTTCAGGAGGAAACAGAACCCCGTACGACCTTCTCCTTTTACAGGTATTTCGACATAGCTGAACCTCAGGTCTTCAGGGATGTTCTATACCAGGGGTTGCACGAGTTGAAGGTGTTTGGACGGATCTACGTGGCTCGGGAAGGGATCAATGGACAGGTTAGCGTGCCTCGGAGCCAATTTGAGGCCTGCCGGGCTTATCTGGACGCTACCCCGGGATTGGAAGGATTGAGGTTGAATGTGGCCGTGGACGATGATGGTAAATCCTTCTGGGTTTTGAAAATAAAACTCAGGGAAAAGGTGGTTGCCGATGGCATTACAGATCCTGATTTTACCTTGAATAATAGAGGCAAATACCTCAACGCCAAAGAGTTTAACCAATTAGCAGCGGAGCCAGGCACCATAGTGGTAGACATGCGGAACCACTATGAGTACGAAGTAGGTCATTTTGAGGGAGCCATTGAGGTGCCTTCTGATACTTTCCGTGACCAGTTGCCCATGGCCGTGGACATGCTCAAAGACCATAAGGATAGTCCCATTATCATGTATTGTACGGGTGGTATACGCTGCGAAAAAGCAAGTGCCTGGATGTTGCACAAGGGCTTTACCAATGTTTTCCACCTGGAAGGAGGCATCATCGAATATGCCAATAAAGCCAAAGAGTGGGGGATTCCTTCCAAATTTAAAGGGAAGAACTTTGTCTTTGATAACCGTATGGGTGAGCGCATCACCGATGACGTGATTGCCCATTGCCACCAATGTGGACAACCCTGTGACACCCATGTCAACTGCGCCAATGACGGATGCCATCTCTTGTTCATTCAATGTCCTGAGTGCGCCGAAAAGTACAAAGGCTGTTGCAGTGAGGAGTGCAGAGACCAACCTGCCTTGTTGTCTAAAGAAACGGGTAAGCCCCATGTGTTCAATAAATCAAGGGAGCGCTTAAGACCCAGGCTTAAGATGCCCTGACCCAGGCTCAAAGTTCAACTGGGAAAAAACATTTCCCCTCCTATCAAGTGATGGCGAGTGGTATTTTTTTATACCTTGTGCCCCTTCTTAAACGATCATACCCTATTATGAGAAATGTACTTGTTTTAACGATTGTCCTTATATCCTCCGTGCGATCGCTTTCCGCTCAATCCCATTATCAGCCTGGAAACATCGTAACAAATAACGGATATACCCTCCATCTATTATTCGGCTTCCGTTTCCTCTTATGCAGGTAAGGCACTGTATTATTTTTGAAGGATTTCCTTCACTGCTTTTTATATTAAATATTTCCCTACATTAGCGCTCCAATCTAACCCTACATGAGAAAATTATTTGTCTGTACCTTTTTCGTACTCTCAACAGTACTATCCACTTCTGCTCAATCCCATTTCCAATACGGAACAGTTGTTACCTAAAAGGGCGATACCCTCCATGGTTATATAGATAACCAGCAGTGGAGGATGAACCCCAGGAGGATAAAATTCCGCCAGGGAGAGGTGGGCAGCCCCAATCAGTCTTTCGGTATCCACGACATAAAGTCTTTCAGTATTGATGGTCAGGATGCTTATGTCCGGGCATTTGTCAAGGAGGATATGAATCCAGTGGTCACTGATGCAAATGCCACGGACCTGGTAGACTCCAGCATGCAGGATACCGTATTTCTGAAAGTACTCGTTTTGGGGAAACGTCTTTCACTGTATGCATTGACTGATTCCAAGGACCATTATTATATCAGCGATGGCCCGGGACATTTTGAAGAATTGATATACAAAGTCCATATTGTACAGTTGGAAACAGGGGGAACCCGTGAGGATGCAGAGAATCAATTTCACCACCAACTATTCGTATACCTGCCGGATGAAGACAGTGTATCTATGGCTACGCGCATCGAGAGCCTACCTTTCTCAGAACGCCCACTTATGAAGGCTGTGAAGGATCTGAATGGAGTTTCTAACACAACTTTTATAGACCAACATTCCTTCACTAATCCTATTAAAATACAGGTTTATCTGGGTGCAGGCATATCCAGCTCTTCTTTAAGCTTTACAGGCAATGATAATGGCGCCACACCCATGTCATTCAACCATTCCACCGGACCTGTTGGTGAGTTGGGGTTGGATTTCACCAGCAGCCAGAAATGGGGTGATATCGGGCTAAGATTGTCCATCGCTTATTGGACGGCCAGTTTTTCCGGCAAGGAAAGTGATGGACTCGGAGCAGATACCTATAAATTGAGTATGAGTACAATTACTCCTTCTTTGGATGTCATATACAGTTTCTACAAGTCCAAAACCATGAGACTATACGCTGGTCTGGGTCTTGGGATCAATGAAGCCAGTTTTCCTACCAATACCTACGTTTCTACCAACTCCAGTATCATATCAACCGACAAAAACAATATCCAGCCTATTCCGGCAAAATCCTGGCTGAATGCCCATTACCGGATTGGAACAAAGATCGCTAATCATTTTGGAGCTGAGGTCGAGGCCATACCAACCGGAAGTATGACCAACCATGGCTATTTTAATGGAAAAGTTGCCAACTATTCCCTGAAAGTACTGTATTATTTTTGAGCGGCCCACTGCTTTGTCAACTGCCTGATAGATCCGGTCATATGTAGGTGCAGGTTTCGCTGTTAATGTCAGTAAATATCCAACACATACCTGTTCCGTGAACGCTTCCTATACCCAATATGCGGAGTCTGACCTGATTATTCCAGAGAACAACTGGTTTGGCTTCCGTTTCCAGTTGTTCAGCTAAGGTGCTGTACTATTTTTAGCAGTAGTGATTCTACGATTATAAAAAGTGAAATACGCGTAGTTGCATTTCAACTTTCGGAGGGGTCTGATTTTTCGTAGGTATTGGCGCGCATAATATTGCGCATACCCTGCTATGATCAAATGCCTGGTTTTTTTGCCGCTCCTGTGCATTGGCCATGCCCTCCTTGCCCAATCCCATTTTGAACCGGGAAAGATTATTACCGATGCCGGTGATACCTTAAAAGGTTATATCGATAACCAGGAATGGAGGAAAAATCCCCGGGAGATCAGATTTCGTCAAGGGAAAGACGACAGCCCAGTAAAAACCCTTGGACTATCGGATCTGCGTTATTTCTCCTTCAATGAGGGTGGGGCCTATATCAGGGCTATAGTGGTAGAGGACATGAGTGCTGCGGGGGAGTTTTTAGCCCCTGTAAAAAGTACATCCACGGATACAGTTTATTTAAAAGTCCTGGTCCTGTCTGCGCATTTGTCGCTTTACCAGCTCGTAGATAGCAAGGAGCATTTTTACATCAGCAAAGAGGAGGGCCAGTATGAAGAACTACTCAACCGAAATTATCTGGAGCAAAATAGGGATGGCTATACCATTCAGAAAGAAGAAAGGATATACAAAGATCAACTGACCTCTTTTGTACAGAAAGGTCCGGATAGCCTTAGGCAAGTGAGGAAAATTCAAAACCTGGAATATGCCGAAGGGGGCTTGACCTCGATCATTTATTCCTTAAATGGCGCAAGCCCTGCAACCATCCTGAATCAATCTTCCTCCTCCACAGGCATTGGAATCCAATTTTTGGCAGGCGCAGGTCTGCGAGCGACCCTGATGAGTTTTGGTAGCACTTCCCTGTCCAACCTACATTTTAATCCCGCTTTCGGTCCCCTCCTTGAAGTTGGGATTGATTTTTTATCCCGAAGGAATAGGGGCGATCTGACCTTCAGGCTGGAAGCCATTTACTGGAGCGCTGATTGTAAGGGCGCTATGAACTTCGCTTCTTATAAGGAAACCTACGAACTGAAGGCAAATGCCCTAACCACTACGGTCAACCTCCTCTATAATTTTTACCGGAAAGATAACTTCAGGGCTTATATAGGCGCCGGGATTGACCTTAATTTCTGCGATTATCCCACCCATGTTTATTACGGATTGGATCCTAGCGGATACGAAGCTCAACCAAATTACGCCGTGCCCAATAATTTTTGGTTAGGGATGAATCTGAGGACAGGGGTCCAAATCAATAACCGTTATGGAGTGGAATTCCAGGCTCACCCAATTGGAACCTGTCTGAACTCAACCACTATGACGGCATCGCTGGATGGTTATTCCCTGAAAGCCCTCTATTTTTTCTGAGCTTCCACTGCTTTGACTACAGCCTGGTAAACCTGATCATCGGTCCAGTTTTCCTTTTTGAAGGGCTGGCCAATCACCTTTTCATATAGTTCAATGTATCGGTTGGAAATGGTCTCCACCCATTGGTCGTCCATGTTAGGAACGCTTTGTCCTTCCTTACCCATGAATCCATTTGCAATCAGCCATTCGCGTACAAACTCTTTGGATAACTGCAGTTGCCGCTCCCCTTTTTGCTGGCGCTCCTCAAATCCATCGGCGTAAAAATACCGGGAGGAGTCTGGGGTGTGGATCTCATCCATGAGGTATAAAGTATCACCTATTTTTCCAAATTCATATTTGGTATCCACCAGGATCAATCCCCTGGAAGCAGCGATTTCTTTACCCCGGGCAAATAAGGTCAGGGCGTACTTTTCCAGTTGGGCATAGTCTGCTTCAGGGACAATGCCGCGCGCAATAATTTCTTCTCGGGAGATGTCTTCATCATGTCCTTCTTCTGCTTTGGTGGAAGGGGTGATGATGGGGGTAGGGAAGTAATCATTTTCTTTCATTCCTTCCGGAAGGGCTACCCCGCATAAGGTCCTCAAACCACTGGAATAGGTCCTCCAGGCATGACCGGTAAGGTTACCCCTCACGACCATTTCCACCCTGAAGGGCTCACAGCGTTTACCCATGGATACATTGGGGGCGGGCACGCCCAGCAACCAATTGGGGCAAATGTCTTTGGTCGCATCCAGCATGTAAGCGGCGATTTGGTTCAACACCTGACCCTTGTAAGGAATGGGGCGGGGCAGAATGACATCGAATGCGGATATCCTGTCTGAAGCGATCATGACCAGCAGGTCGTCAAAAGAGTAAACGTCTCTTACTTTTCCTTTATAAAACTGAGTCTGATCTGGGAATTGAAATGGAGCCATGGCGCAAACCTACAAAATGCAAATAATTTAAAAAAAGACATTACAAATGCTTAATTTACTAAATACTTTATCGAGACATTACCAAATGCTTGTTTATGAGAATGTTTGCCTTTATGAAACAAATGCTTTTTGCCCTTTGTTTACTGCCTTTGCAACTGGCTGCGCAAACAGTTACCATCAGCGGAACCATCCATAGCGCTTCATCGGGTGAAGTGCTGCCTGCTGTTACGGTTACTGTTAAAGGAAGTACCCTGGGAACGTTTACCAATGACAGAGGTTTTTTCAAATTATCGGTGCCTGGTAAATTACCAGTGACCCTGGAAGTTTCATCCGTAGGTTTTGCGTCCCAGGAAGTGGTAGTGACTTCAGCGGAATCTGTACAGGTAAAAATGGAAGTTGTTTCGGCTTTGGGTCAGGAGGTGGTCGTGTCGGCTACCCGTGTTCCACAAAGGATTCTGGAATCACCGGTATCCATTGAACGGTTAGGCCACGCCGATATCCTGGGCACGCCCGCCGCTACTTTTTATGACGCATTGACACACCTCAATGGGGTGGACGTGGTGAACTCTTCGATGACCTTTACTTCTTTGGGTACCCGCGGGTTCAATGGCTCTGGTAACCTGAGGATGAACCAGCTCACTGATGGAATGGATAATCAGGCACCTGGTCTGAATTTCTCGGTGGGCAATATTGTGGGGCTTAATGAACTCGACGTGGATAACGTGGAATTGTTACCCGGCGCCTCTTCTGCACTCTATGGATCAGGCGGGATGAATGGTACGTTACTGATCAACAGCAAAGACCCTTTTAAATACCAGGGATTGAGCGTACAGATCAAACAAGGGGTCAACCACCTGGGTGACCCATCCCAGGCCGCAAAACCTTATTATGATTGGCAACTGCGTTGGGCCCAGGCCTTCAACAATAAATTCGCCTTTAAGATATCCGGAGAATACCTGGCTGCTACCGACTGGATGGCCAGTGATTACCGGAACTATTCCGAGACCCTGGGTCAACCCATACCAGGAGACCGTTCCTCCTCCTCCTCTTACAATGGCGTAAACGTGTACGGGGATGAAATCAGTTTTAACGTCAACCAGATTATGAGGGCTAAAGGCCTGGGTGCCCTTATCCCTGCCGGAGCTGACTCCATTGTCTCCAGGACCGGTTACATTGACCGCAACATTGTCGATTACAATACCTATAACCTGAAACTGGACGCTGTACTGGCCTATAAAATCACCAATACCACCGAGGCCACCCTCACCGGCTACTATGGTAGGGCCAACACCGTTTACACCGGCTCTGACCGTTACGACCTCAAAAACGTGAATATCGGTCAGTACAAGGCAGAGGTAAAAGGACGGCGCTTTTATGTAAGGGCCTATACCACCCAGGAAAACTCGGGTGATTCTTATAATGCAACCGTCATGGCCCAGCTCATCGATGAGTACTGGTCACCAACCGCTGCCCAATGGGCGCCCACCTATGTGACCAATTACGTGGGTGCTTTACTGGCAGGAAAGCCCTATGCCCAGGCCCAGGGTTATGCTCGTTCTGTTGCGGATACTGGGCGCTTGTTGCCCGGAAGTGCCGGCTTCCAGCAGGCGTTTAATTATTTTGCTAATAAGCCCATTCCCCAAGGAGCCTTGTTTGTGGACCGTACCAACCTTTATGTAGCAGACGCTATGTATGATTTTGCCGACGTGTGGAAATGGGCGGATGTCACCATTGGAGGTTCTTATAAAAGATATGTGCTGAACTCACATGGTACCTTGTTTGCCGATACGGCAGGATCCATTCCCATCAGTGAGGAAGGAGCCTATGCCCAGATCCAGAAAGGGTTTATCGATGATATCTTAAAAATCACCTTGGCTGGCCGTTATGATAAGAACCAAAACTTCCAGGGCAGGTTTACGCCCCGGTTAACAGCCTTGATCAAAGTAGCCAAGGACAACAATATCCGCCTGTCCTACCAGACGGCCTACCGTTTCCCTTCTACCCAAAACCAATTCATAGACCTCAACACGGGCTCTGCCAGATTGATCGGCGGATTACCTCAATTCCCTGCTTTCTTCAACTTTAATACCAACCCTGTATTTGATACGGCCACCTTGAATAAATATGAAGCAGGACAAGGGCCTTTGACTCCTTACCAATACAAGAAATTCAAACCAGAAAATGTGAGCTCTTATGAAGTAGGGTATAAGGGACTGGTCTCCAAACAACTGCTCATTGACTTCTTTGCCTTCTACGCTCAGTACACCAATTTCATTACTACGGCGGTACTGGTACAGAACCCTGGTGCAGCCAACCAGACGGTCTATGAAATGGCCGTCAACTCTAACACCAAAGTAAATACTTACGGAAGTGGGTTAAGCCTGAGTTACCAGATGGATCATGGATTTATTGCCAGCGGTAACGTCATGTTCAATAAGATCAACAATGTACAGGCCGGACTGGTAACTTTCTTCAATACGCCGGAATGGAAATTCAATATCTCTTTGGCCAACTATACCATCGCCAAGAAGTACGGGTTTAACGTAACCTGGCGCTGGCAGGAAGCTACTGAAACCCAAAATACCTTTATCAGCGGCAACCTGCCGGCATTCTCTACCCTGGATGCACAGCTAAGCATGAAGTTGCCTAAGATCCGCAGCATCATTAAGCTTGGAGCAAATAACCTGACAAACCATTATTACTCCAACGAAATTGGAGGGCCTTCCATCGGGGGCTTGTACTATATTTCTATCGGATATAACGTCTTTTAAAACGGCCCAAAGATTGCGACCCTCTGAAGTCGCACGCATACAAAAGCCCGCGTCTCGAAAGAATCGCGGGCTTTTTACTGTAAACGAGCGCGGCCGCAGTCCACACATACCCTCTGAGGCGCCTAAGCGCACAGGCGTGTTAAACGTTAAACCTGAAGTGCATAATGTCCCCATCCTCGACGAGGTAATCTTTTCCCTGTACGGCGAGTTTGCCGTTGTCGCGGCAGGCAGCCTCAGAGCCATATTTGACGAAGTCTGCGTAACGGATCACTTCGGCGCGGATGAATCCTTTTTCGAAATCAGAGTGGATGACACCGGCTGCCTGGGGCGCCAGCATACCCTTGGTAATGGTCCAGGCTTTTACTTCCTGAACACCAGCGGTGAAGTAGGTGATCAGGTGGAGCAGGTGATAAGTAGAGCGGATCAGACGGGCTACGCCGCTTTCGCTGAGTCCTAAATCTTCTAAGAACAACTGCCGGTCTTCAAAACTTTCCATGACCGCGATTTCGCTTTCAATGGCAGCAGACACTAAAAGAATTTCTGCATTTTCATCCTTAATGGCGTTCTTCACTGCTTCGGTATGCTTGTTTCCTTTCACCACGGAAGCTTCATCTACGTTACATACATAGATGACGGGCTTGATGGTTAACAGGGCCAGGTCTTTGAGGAATTTTTCTTTCTCCTCCGGGCTGATGTCGAAGCCACGTGCGTTTTTGCCGGCTTCCAGGTGGGCTTTAAGCGCCGTTAGTACTTCGTAAGCCCTAACAGCATCCTTATCCCCGGTTTTGGATTGCTTTTCGATCTTGGAAATCTTCCTATCTACCCCTTCCAGGTCTTTGAGCTGGAGTTCTATATCGATGATTTCTTTGTCACTGACGGGATCTACCTTACCATCCACATGGATCACGTTGTCGTCGTCAAAGCAACGCAATACGTGGATGATGGCGTCCGTATTGCGGATGTTACCCAGGAACTGGTTACCCAATCCTTCCCCTTTGGAAGCGCCTTTTACCAGCCCAGCGATATCCACGATCTCGACCGTGGTGGGTACGACCTTCTGGGGTTTCACCAGCCTTTCCAGCTCAATGAGTCGGCTGTCCGGTACCGTGATGACCCCTACGTTGGGTTCTATGGTGCAAAAGGGAAAGTTTGCTGCCTGGGCCTTTGCATTGCTCAGGGCGTTAAAAAGGGTAGATTTTCCTACGTTGGGTAAACCAACTATGCCCGCTTGTAATGCCATATCCGTTTATTGGTGCGCAAAGGTACGGATAATATATATTTGCGAATGGCCTTGAACATCATCTGGTTTGTCTTTTTTGCCCTTGCCCTGGGGATAGCCTGTGTCAAGGCCGTCTTCTTGGGGGACACCCAAGTTTTCAGCACTTTAGGTAAAGGGATATTTGAAGCTTGCAAAACCACGGTAACGGATGTCGCACTACCCTTAGCGGGGGTGATGATTTTCTTCATGGGACTCCTCAGTATAGCCGAAAAGGCTGGTATTGTGCGCTTTCTCTCTAAAGTACTGGGTCCTTTTTTCACAAGGCTATTTCCGGAAGTGCCCAAAGATCATCCCGCCACTGGGCATATGGTCATGAACTTCTCCGCCAATATGTTGGGGCTGGACAATGCCGCAACCCCCTTTGCCCTCAAAGCCATGGCCAGTCTCCAGGAACTGAATCCCAACAAGGAGCGGGCATCCAACGCCATGATCATGTTCCTTGTCCTGCATACCTCAGGGCTTACCCTGGTACCCTTGAGTGTGATCGGGTACCGCATGACCATGCATTCTACCCAACCTGCCTTTATATTCATACCCTGTATCATTGCCACCGTAGCCTCTACCATTTTAAGCATCCTGCTGATGATGATCGTACAGCGTATACGCCTGGACTGGGTGTTGATACTCGGATTGGGAGGACTCATGGTGTTTACCGGCGGACTACTGCTCGTGGTAAGTAACATGAGCGACACCAGTAAGGAAGTGTTTTCTGAAGTGGCGGGTAATCTGCTGCTGTTAGTGCTCATCGTTACCTTCCTGACCTGCGGCCTGATCAAGAAAGTACCCCTGTTTGATTCCTTTTTGGAAGGGGCTAAAGAAGGATGGGAAGTCATGGTGAAGATCCTGCCTTACCTGGTGGGCATGCTCGTAGGGGTGCGTGTATTCAGGGACTGTGGGGCATTGGATTATCTGGAACAGGGTATAGGCTGGGTCGTGGCGAAGTGTGGATTAAATACTGACTTTGTGCCTGCCTTACCCGTGGCATTGATGCGGCCTTTCAGTGGGGTAGCTTCCCGGGGTCTGATGCTCAATGTAATGGACCATGGAAACGTAGATACGTTTGCCGGGCGACTGGCCTCCATCATGCAAAATTCGGCAGAAACTACTTTCCTGATCATAGCTATGTATTTTGGGAGCGTTGGTATTAAAAAAATCAGGTATGCCGCCTGGGCAGGATTGGTCGCCGATCTTTTAGGGGTGGTTACGGCCATTTTTGTAGCGTATATTTTCTTTCATTAGCCAGATCATTGCTCTACCTTTGCTGCGGTCAACCTCAAACACATCGTAGTGAAGAAACAAGAGCTTCGACTCATTACCCTGTCCATCATCATTGCAGCGATCATCACCGCCATTAAGTTTTATGCTTACTATGTATCCAGGTCGGTGGTCGTGCTTTCCGATGCGCTGGAGTCTATCATCAACATTGTGGCAGGGATGTTTGCGTTTTACAGCATATTTCTTGCATCCAAACCCAGTGATAGGGACCATCCCTATGGACATGGTAAGATCGAGTTTTTCTCCATAGGATTTGAAGGCGCTATGATTGCATTTGCGGGTATAGGCATTATCTATAACGCGGTGCTGCACTACATCCATCCCATGCCCCTGGCCAACCTCAATAAGGCGCTGTGGCTGATAGCCTTAGGGGGTGTACTCAATGGCCTTACGGGCTGGTGGTTTATCAAAAGGGGAAGGCAATTGCACTCCCTGACCCTGGAAGGGAACGGCAAACATATTTTATCGGATAGTTACAGCAGTATAGGCGTCATCGCCGCAGTAGCCATTATCGACTTTACCGGGTTATTATGGGTGGATCCTTTGGCCTCTTTTGTGGCGGGCGCCATCATATTGGTTAGTGGATTTAAGCTCTTGCGTAAATCCGTATCCGGCCTTATGGATGAGACCGACCTGGATGTCATTGATGAAATTGTGGACATCCTCAACAAGCACAGGCAGCCCGCCTGGATAGACGTGCACAACATGCGCGTACAACGCTACGGGAACAGTTATCATATAGACTGTCACCTGACCCTCCCTTATTATTATACGCTGGAAACGGTGCATGACCTCGTTTCCCAGATGGAAAAAACCGTCAACGGAAACTTTTCCAAAGGCAAAGCAGAGTTTTTTATTCATACCGATCCTTGTGAACCTGCTTGCTGCCATTATTGCCAGGTGCCGAATTGCCCCGCCCGGACCGAAGCCCAAAACATGACCATTACCTGGACCAAAGAAAATGTGCTGCCCAATCGGAAGCATTATGCGATCCAAGCAGCGCCGGAGGCATAAAACATGGCGCATCCTGATACCTGTGTCCTTATTCCAACCTACAATAACGCCGCTACACTGGCTACCGTGATTGCTCAGGTATTGGAGATTACCCCCCATGTGCTGGTGGTCAATGATGGTGCTACGGATCAAACGGCAGCCGTTTTGGCCGCCTTTCCTCAGGTTACGGCGGTGCAATATTCGCCCAATAAGGGCAAAGGATATGCACTCCGTCAAGGCTTTAAGAAAGCCCGGCAAATGGGATTTCATTATGCCATATCTATGGATGCTGATGGACAACATTATGCCGCCGACCTGTATGCTTTTTTCGCCGCGCGGGAGCGGCATCCGGGTGCGTTGGTCATAGGGGCCAGGAACATGGACAAGGCCGGTCAACCGGGAGCCAGTAGTTTTGCCAATCGTTTCTCTAACTTTTGGTTCCACCTGGAAACGGGTATACATTGTCCGGATACCCAATCTGGATATAGGTTATATCCTATAGGGAGGTACGCCGGCAGTATTTGGGTCACCCGCAAATACGAGTTTGAAATAGAAGTGCTGGTCAGGTCAGCCTGGAGCGGCATACCCGTATTATCCATCCCCATCAGCGTATACTATCCGCCGGCACCAGAAAGGGTAACCCACTTCAGGCCCTTTAAAGATTTTACAAGGATCAGCCTTTTGAATACCGTACTGGTGCTGACGAGCTTTTTATATATCAAACCCAGAGATATTCTTAGGCGTATCTTTACAGCAAAACCGAAGCATCATTGAGCAGGATAGTCGTTACAGGAATGGGATTAACGAGTGCCATTGGAAATGGAACAGAGGCCAACAGACAGGCCCTTATAGCAGGGAGCTGTGGGATTGGGTCCTTAGAAGGTTTTACGACCCGGTATGCGGGGATCTTACCTTGCGCGGAAATCAAAGAAGCCAATCCCTCCATGCAGGCCCGCTTGCGCGCAAGCGGGGCCGGCCTGACCCGAACCATGTTGTTGGCATTGGATGCATTTGAGCAAGCCATCCGGGATGCCAACCTACTGCCGCTCACAGACCAAAATGTAGCCCTGATAAATGCCACTACAGTAGGTGGTATGTGTCTCACCGATGAACTCTATAAAGATTCCCATGCCAAGGCCGAAGGTTCAGCCTACTTGTCCGCTTATGACCTGGGATCTGTAGGCGTGTATTTGCAATCCAGGTATGGAATCAAGGGCATCATCAATACCTTCAATACCGCCTGTTCTTCTTCTGCCAATGCCCTGATGTATGGCGCTCGCCTACTGCGCCATGGAAGGGCTGATAAGGTCATTGCAGGAGGCGTGGACAGCCTGGCCAAGTTTACCCTCAATGGCTTCAACGCCTTGCGTATTTTGTCCCCGGAACTATGTCGTCCCTTTGATAGGGACCGGCAAGGATTGAATTTGGGAGAAGGTGCCGCCTTCCTTGTTTTGGAGCGGGAGGAGGACCTCCGGGCGGGCTCGAAGGTGTATGCCGTGTTGAGCGGAGCGGGTAATGCAGCCGATGCGTATCATCCATCGTCCTTATCCGAAGAAGGGGAAGGACCCTTTCGATCCATGCAACAGGCCCTCCAAGCCTCCGGACTACAATGCTCAGATATTAGTTACATAAACGCCCATGGTACGGCCACCGAAAATAATGACGAAGTGGAAGCCAAAGCCATGCTGCGTTTGTTTGGACAAAGGGTGCCTCCTTTTTCGTCCACCAAGGGCTCAACCGGCCATACGCTGGGAGCGGCTGGAGCGGTAGAGGCCGTATTTAGTGTGTTAAGCCTGATCCATCAGGAAGTTTACCCGGGATTGCGGTTTGAACACCCGATAGCCCAGTCAAACCTGAAACCCGTGACCGAGTATGAGCAACGACCTTTAACCCATGTCATGTCTAACTCTTTTGGTTTTGGGGGTAATTGTTCCACCCTTATCTTTTCAAAAGCCTGAAGTCCCGCCCATGCTTTATATTCATCAATATAGCTGTATTTCTCCTCAACATACCTTTGGTTCCATTGACCTGGAAACCCTGGTGCCTTCCATCGACAACCGGCTGAAGGCCCTGGAACCAGCGTATGCAGGTATTCCGCCAGGCATGCTCCGACGTATGGGTAAATGCGTGAAGATCACGGTGGGTGCGGCCATGCCTTTATTGGCAGATCATCCACCCGCGGATGGCATCATCATAGGTTCCGGTAACGGAGGCCTGGAAGATTGCATCCGATTCTTAGACCAGATCGTGCAATATGAAGAAGGGATGCTGACCCCAGCTAATTTTGTGCAGAGCACAGCCAATGCCATGGCGGCTCAGATCAGTTTGCTGACGCATAACCACGCCTACAACAATACCCACGTACACCGGGGTCTGGCCTTCGAAAATGCCTTGCTGGACGCCTGGATGCAGGCAGTTGACAACCTGGATGCCACCTTGATAGTCGGGGGCGTAGATGAAATCTCCGATTACCACCTCAACATTGAAACCTTAAACGGTACGTTTAAGGCTGATCCTTGCAACAATGCTACCTTATACGCGAGCACTACCAAAGGTGGACTGGCCGGGGAAGGGGCAGCCATGTTCAGGGTAGGAGGGCGACCCGTCAAAGCTGAGGCCGGAACTACTGAACCTGGATCTGGAGCCGGGGCAGAGGCGGTGCAGGCCGACAAGACTTATGCCGTAGCCATCACGGAGGTAGACCTATTCCACAGTACCGATCCTGCCTACGTACAAGGAAGACTAAAAGGATTTATCGGAGCGGATACACCAGACCTTATCCTGACAGGAGAAAATGGAGATCCCGCGTTCAAGCCCTTTTATACAGCCGCAGAAGCAGCAAACACCACTGTTGCCAGGTTCAAACACATGAGCGGAGAAAGTCCCACCGCTTCCGCCTTTGCAACCTGGTTGGCAGTACACCTACTGAAAACTGGCGCAATGCTACCTGAGCATATGATTAAGCATGCGGGCCCCAGCGATAAGGGCTTCAGAAACGTCCTGATCTATAACGCTTACCAGGGGCGGCAGCATGGGCTAATCAGGGTGAAACGGACACCGGAATAAAATAACCCTCCTCTGAAGTAATATCTGGATTTAATTCAGGCTTTGTCTGAAACAAAATCGTATCGCCACTCTTCCACCTTAGGTCTGTGCAAGGCTTGCCCAGGTTACCCAGCATCAACGCCAACCGGACTTTGACTTGATCCGTATCTCCGGGGAAAGAGACCTCAAAACTGCAACACCCCTTCTGGTGTATGATACCCGTGGAAGAATCGGTAGGAGAATAGACAACGTATAAGCTATCGCTGATCCGGATTTGCTGATCCTGCACTGAAGGGTGAGAGAAGTGCTTAATGTATTTGCCATCCACCAACATGGGGTAGGGCGCATTGCGTACGGGGAAGAGCAACAATGCCAGGATGGGCACATACCAGAGCGTGTTCATAATACCTTATAGATACGCATCCTGTAAGCATTGCAGATTTTATAATACTGTCATATTTATACTGCTTTGTGCAGAAACGTACCTGCATACTTAAAATACACAGTAGGTTCATTGAACAACTTAGCCGTCACTTTCCAACGCCCTTCCGGGTTAAGGCTATACATGATATCGGCTTGTACCGTAGTCGTCTCTTCAGGATTGATCATGACCAGAAACTTCACGTTATCTGCGTGTTGTAGTTGTAGGTCCTCAAGCTGGGTCTCCAGTAGCCTGCGGATCATGAGCATCATGGTGACGCCCGGAACGACCGGCTGGCCGGGAAAATGACCTTCAAAGATGGGATGAGCGGCATTTATATGCAAGGTGGCCCGGATCTTACCTTCCGATGCGTGAAGGTCAGTTATGGTGAAGAAATCATTGAGTACCATACAAACGGTTTAGGATGATTGTAAAGTGAAACACCTGATGGACAATGGTGACACTATCGGGTATGCCCGCCTGGTAATTATTCAGGGTCGCTTCGACGATGGCTTTTTTGGAAGAGGCCTTTTGGGCCTTGATCAAATGGGAGCAGGTACTATCGGTTATATAATAATTCACCCCTTTTTCCTGGGGAAAGCCGTAATAATGGTTTATGCCATCGCTGAACACCCGCGCGCCGGAAACCGGGGTATGTTCCATCAGGATAAGCTCGAAATCTTTCCTCAACGTTTTGATCACCGCTTTTTTGTTCATTTTGTCCATGATACGGTAGACCTTAAAAGTACCATCTCCCAAAAAAGCAAAGTCAAAAAAGGTCAAACCCATCTCAGATGTGAAAACGATACGGGTACTGCTGTCCTCCATCCGCTTCATGACGAGGATACCGCTGAGGTGCTTGCCTACCACGTCTACCTGGGTATTGTACATAGCCGTTCCTAACGCAGGTTTGAATTGCTGAATACAGGAAGGATCCCCGCTGATCGTTTGCAGGTGCTTATAGGCGCTGGTGCAAGCCGGCAGGGCAAGGCAGAGTGCCCCGGCGACCATGAACCTCGCCCCCGAATTAATGTAGCGTAAACAGCGCATCGGAAAGGGGTGTATTCAATTCCTTATGGGAAAAAGTAATGAGTGTATTATCTCCACCAGGCTCCAGCATATTGATCTTAGAAGCCGTGAAGTCCTTTTTGTCCAGGGTCACACTAATGGTTTTGAACAAGTCCTTCATGCTTTTTGCCAGCGGAGTCAGCTCGATCAGGTAAGTGCTGGTTCCTTCAAACAGGCGCACCCCAAAATCCGGATTATTGATGGCCGTCCCCTTTACGCAGTCGATGACCAACTGATTGATCTGAGCAAACAACTTGGATGATTTGGTGCTCACTGAATTTTCCTTCTGCCCGTCCTTAATGTAGATATGCGACCCCGTTAGGATCATCAGGTATTGGAAGGGCTGGATATATTCCATGCGCACGTTGCTTTCTTTGCGGAAATAAAATTTCCCTCTGGAGTTGATCTTTTCGGCCAGCACACTGAGGTTCTTTTCCTGGTTAAAATCGCAAGCCAGGCTTTGCAAGTGGGCGGAAGCACCGGCAAACCTGGCTTTGAAATCATCCGTGTGGACCATCAGCGTATAACCTGGGTATTGAGCCCTTGAGATCAACCCCGGAAGAACAAGGCAACACAGCAATAACAACTTAGGCATAAGGAGGCAAATTAAGCATTTTATCCAGGCGTACGATCTGGTAACCACTGGCCTTGATATGGGTAATTAACGTGTCAAGCATACCGGTGGTGGAAGGACTGGTATCGTGAAGGAGCAGTATGGCTCCCGGTTTCAATTTGGCTTCTACTTTTTTGCGCAGTACATCCGCATCACCAATGACCGTATCCAGGGAACGGATGTTCCAGCCAATGGGGGTGTAACCCCCTTTGATGATGGCCCTTTTCAGGTTGGGGTTGGTGACCCCATAAGGAGGGCGGAATAACCTGGGTTTTACCCCTATGGCTTTTGCCAATACCTGATCCATTTGCTGGAGGTCACCCAGCATACGGCGGGAAGAAAACAAGTCGAACCAAAGGTGATGGGAAAAACTATGGTTGCCGATCAGGTGACCCCGCCGGTGTACATCCATGGCCAACTCAGGGGACTCGGAAATCCTATAACCAATGCAGAAAAAAGCGGCACTTACCTGGTGGCGGTCGAGTATGTCCAGTATCTGCGGCGTATAGGAATAATCAGGCCCATCGTCGAAGGTCAGGGCTATCTGTGGTCTATCCGAAGGGCCCGCACAAATGACGGGTATATAAAACTGGGAATCTACCCTATAGCTTCCCCAGGCTAACGGCAAGGTATAGGCAATGGCCAGTCCTATATACGCGGCAATGGGCACCTGTCCATGGAAGTTCAGCGCGATCAAAACGCCCAGGAGGATGCCAAAAACGATATTGCAGGTTCTCAGGTTCCACATGCCGATACCAGGTATAAGGAATGATGGCTTTGTTGCTGTTGATTATAGATCAGGACCCTTTTGAGCCCGCTTTGAATTTTTTGGGTAGCCAACCATAAGGCAAATGCACTGGCGGTAGGGTATTCCCCGCATAAGTGTTTAAAGCCCGCTACTGGGGTGTTTGGAAAAACCTGACTGCGGATCAGGT
This sequence comes from Beijerinckiaceae bacterium, assembly GCA_903970475.1. GTDB lineage: Bacteria > Bacteroidota > Bacteroidia > Chitinophagales > Chitinophagaceae > Dinghuibacter. Next base: position 22,683 of record CAJCIQ010000096.1, on the reverse strand, counting down.
CGTAAGCCTCGTCTTCCAGTATGTTCCCGTTGATCCCTAACAAAATCAAGTCGATAGCTGCTAAGGATACCTGATGACGGTTCAGGAAACCCCGGATATGTTGTGTGGTATCCTCCAGATCGGTTGGTTTGTAAAATGTTTCCATTCCATCCAGCCTCGCTAATCCCCCGGGTTCTTTTGATAACAGGAAAAAAACAGCTCCCTCCCCGTTTATCGTTCCCTTGGTCTTCGTGTCATAGAGTTCCAGGTTGGATACGGTCTCCCGTTTAAACAACCCAAACCGCTCCAGTATAGTATGGGATGTATCGGTGATTTCGTCGACGCCACCAACCAACACATTGTTTGCCTGACCTTCTTCCAGTAACATCTGCGCATCCAGCAAAGCACTCTCAAAAGAAAATCCGCTGTGCACAAACGTATTGTTGTATCCATGACACTGGAGCATCAGTGCAATTTGTGCGCCAACCGTGTTATGGGTAGATTGGATAAAGGCCGTAGGGGTGAGCATTTCCTCCTTATTTTCCACCATACGCCTAAGGAAGGTAACTGTATCCTCCAGGCAACCATAGGCCGTACCTGTGATAATCGCCTCGGGCACTAACCGCCCGGGGCTGGCCCCTACTGTCGTCGGGGTCGCCGCCGCTCCTTGTGGCGCCTCTGCCCTCACCCCCGCGCCCGTGGGCGCTCCGGGTTCCGCCGCTGCCCCATCCAGGCAGTCCATGGCGGCGGCCACGCCCATGCGGATGATGCGGCTCATACGCCGTATGAGTTTGGCATCTATATACTTGGAATAATCGGGTTCAATGGCTTTGAGCCGGTTCCCGGTGTAAACCGCGGGTGCTGCCGGAGTGATCAGGTCGCGACCCGTCGCTGACGCCGCAGTGCCCGATGGTTCGAATCCAGTCGTCCCGAAGTTCGCGCGGCCCTCCGCCCCGAAAGTGGCTTGGGGAGAAACATTTCCTATGGACCGGATGTATACCATATCTACAGTTTGGAAAAGATGAGGGAGGTACAATTGCCTCCGAATCCAAAAGAATTTGACAATACATGATTGATGGGCCGGCCCTCACTGAAAGTAGTCGCCACCTCAAAAGGTAACTCCTTCATGGGGGTTTCCAGCCTCAGGTTGGGATAGATATACCCTCCCTGAAGGGAAAGCACGGAAAATACCGCCTCTATGCCCCCGCATCCGCCCAGGGTATGCCCGGTAAAGGACTTGGTTGAACTCATGGGGGGATAAGTGGGATCAAACAGTCTTTTGATGGCAGTGCCCTCGGCTATATCATTGTTTTGGGTGCCCGTTCCATGAAGATTGATATAATCAATCTCCGAAGGCGCCAGGCCGCTCAGGGTCAAGGCGCCTTTCATGGCCATAAAAGAGCCTGTCCCGTCAGGGGAAGAGGCCGTTTGGTGGTAAGCGTCATTGGCATTGGCATACCCGCTCAATCGGGCCAACGGAGGCCTTTTAAGGGTAGCCGCTACGGCAGCACTTACCAACACCACATAACCCGCTCCTTCGCCCAGGTTCAATCCTTTGCGATTTTCATCAAAGGGCTTGCACCAGGCATTGTCCAGGATCATCAGGGTGTTAAAACCATTGAGGGTAAACCGGCTTAAGGAATCGGTTCCTCCGGCGATGACCACATCCAGGTATCCGTGTTTGATGAGCCTGGCTCCGAAGAAGATGGCGTTGGCAGAAGAACTACAGGCCGTAGAGATCGTACTTACATAATGATTGATGCCCAGGAGGTCAGCCACCGCCTCGGTAGCGGCTCCGCATTCATGTTGTATGACTTGTCTTAATCGGCCCTTAGCGGGATCGGCCAGGAAAGCAGGGTAGAAGTCCTCCGTCAGGTCCATACCACCCACCGAGTTCGCAGAAATAAAGCCCGTACGCCAGCCCACGCTCGTTGCGCCTCGAGAGCCAGACGACTCGTCCCGCGCTCCAGCGCCGACGAGCCCCGCGTCAGCTAAAGCTTCCAGGGCGGCAACCGCACTCAACAGGGCTGTCCGGCTGGACGTAGGCGCCAGTCCGCTAAAGGCGGCCAGCTCCTCATTACTGAGTTTAACCTCGGCTACAGGTATGGTATCCTTATGAATGGACTCAAGCCTTTGCATGGGAGCCATACCAGCCTGCCCCAACCTCAGTGACTGTAAACACTGATCCCGGTTCTGCCCTATGGCGCTGATGACACCCGTACCCGCGACCCACACAGGCGCATGGAGACCCTGGGCCCCAGACGGACCCGTTGAGGCCGAGGCATTCGTAACTGGCGATCCCTTCATTTAGGCTGGCTGATGATCGGTAATGTATTGGGCCATGGTTCGGACGGTATAAAATACTTTTGGACCGTCTTCGGCACTGGCCAGTTTGATTTTGTATTCCTGTTGTAACAGCACGATGAGTTCCAACGCGTCTATAGAATCCAGTCCTATTCCTTCCACAAACAAAGGTTGGTCATCTCCTATATCTTCTGGCTTCAGGTCCTTCAGGTTCAACTGAGCAATGATCTGCCTTTTTAAATTGGCCATTAATTGATCCATAATCTGTAACGATAAATTATTGATGATTCTGTTCGATCAGATACAACTCCGCATCGTAATCCTGATTCAGCACATCCACCCAACCATAGACGCAGGCTTTCACCAGATCTTCATCCAGCAAGCCTTTCACGTATCCGGTGATAAAAGTAGCATCGAACTCCTTAAATACAAAAAAACTGTTTTCTCCCTTAAACTTATGCCTGATGCATATTTCCCCGATCATGATATTGGGAAGGGTATATACAAACAAGGCCGGGCTGGCCATTTCCTGGACGCTGCTCATATAACGTATGTCTGTATCCAGACTGGAATGGGCGTTGCTTAACACGACGCCCACTTCCTCGGGCTGATAAAGCTTTATAGAGGGAATGTCTATGAACAACACCTCTGTAGCCAGCAGCCCCAGCTTACTCAAAGGATCCATTTTGTAGAACTTGGGATATTGGATCTGCAAATGGTTGTAAAGCCCTTCGGAGAAATCCTTCAGCGCCAAAGCTTTTTGGTCCTCATACAATAACCCTCCGTTCCGGAACACCTTGTTCTGGCGGATCGTGCAATGAGCGGTTATCTGGTATTTATTTGGCTGCTGCATTATTAACCATGTCCCGGTACGTGATCAATGAAGCTAGTTTATGCAGGGCCGTCTTATGATTTCGCACATAGGGATTGGTGGTATCCCATACGTAACCGGCTAGAACCGAACAGATCTGGCTTTTTATGAGGGGATCCTGGTTGTCTGCAAAGAAGATGGTATCCAACACCCCCTCATACCAGGTTTCCACATAGGAGCGGAAGGTATTGACCCCCTGCATCATGAACTCGGTGTATTCCTTGTCCCAGTGGACAGTTTCCCCCTGGAGGGTCCGAATCACCAAAGCGGCGGCGGTCTGGCTGGAAACCGTAGCCAGTGTTACGCCCGAGGAAAAAACAGGGTCCAAAAATTCGGTCACGTTGCCTGTCAGCACAAACCCATCACCATAAAACTGGTCGGTAGTAGAGGACCAGGAAGCCAGGCTTCGGGGCTCAAATAAGAACTCCGTATCCTGGAAACGTTCCTTGGTATAGCCTTGAGCCGCCAGGAGATGACGCATCAGGGCTTCCTGGCCTTGAACTTCAGCCCCCAGGCTGGAGGTCAGGGGAGAGGTGGCGCCTGCCGGGGCACCGTTGCCAGGGCCATCTGCACCCTGAGCCGCCGTAGGCTGCGCGCCGATGCTGGCGCCCCCCGAAGCTTCGGCCCCTATGGCCGCGCGCTCCCTTTCGAAGAAAGCCGGATCTCCCACAAACCCAATGGAAGTCACCCCATCGGAGAAGGGAATCAACCAGATCCACACCCCTTTTTCATGCACGATGATGGTGATGCGGTTGGGTTCATCTGCCATGGAACGGTTCACGTCCCTGGCGTGTACGAACAACGCTTTGCGGGGAGGCTGATTGGAGGGCCTGTCCAGGTTGAATAACCTGGGAATGACTCGTCCATAGCCGCTTCCGTCTATGATGAATTTGGCTTCAATTTCAGAAACCTGGCCTTGGGCATCTTCCACGGTGGTAACCGAGGAATGGTCAGGGCCAAAGGTGATACCCGTAACCGTTGTCAGGTAGTCGACGGGTACGCCCATCTCCGCTACCGTATCGGAGAGGATCTTATCAAAATTTGCCCTGGGTACCTGCCAGGTCCAGGTCCAACCCTCCGTGAACTGATCAGCAAAACGGTAGTCGCAGATCTTTCCGTTCTTCTCAAACTTGGCCCCGAATTTTTCCTGGAAGCCTGCTGCCTTAACGGCATCCAGGAATTTGGCTTGTTCGAGTGCTTCCATACAGCGGGGCAACAGGCTTTCTCCAATCGAAAAGCGGGGAAACTGCTGCTTTTCCACGATGCGGACCTTATAGCCAGCCTGGTGAATGATGGAGGCGGCAACCGTCCCGGCCGGACCGGCACCAATGACCAATACATCTACTGATTCTTTACTCATGGGTGGGAAGACTTTTTGCATTTAAGTAAAGTATGACTCAATCCTATATTGTTGACCTGCTCCACAATATCAAATCCAGCGGCCTTCACACAATCGATGAACACCTGGGAATGGTACATCTGGCTGTTTCCATTGGCAAGGGCCGTAAAATAAATAGACGTTTGCTGTAGGCAGAAGGCCGCTGTCTTGAAGCGCTGTATATCCCAGAAGGCTTCCAGAATCAATACATATCCGTTCTCGTCTATGGCATCATAGCAACGCTTTAAGATGGATACAATTTCTTCCTCGGAGAAACAATCCAGGAACTGACTCATCCAAATGGCGTCAAACCCTTTAGGGAAGGCCTGGGAATCGTCCAGTATGTTGACAGGATGAAAGGATACCCGTTCTTGGAGCCCGAGTTCTTTAATCCTGTTTTTAGCCACGTTCAACTGACCGGGAAGGTCCATGATGGTCACGTGAATATCCGGATCATATTTGGTACTGAGCGTTGCCCATTTACCGGTGTTGCCTCCAATATCGAGGATGTTTTTGATTCCGTTTTTATAGACGTGTTTGATGACAGCGGGAAAGGCCGTATCGGAAAAGAAATGGTCAAAGGCAAACCAACTCTTTTGCACCTGGGCCGGTAGCTGGGACAGACCTTCATAAATCGTAGGCCAGTTGCCAAACACCTTGAGCCCTTCTGGTTTCCCTTGACGGATACTGGCTTCCAGGTCATACAATCCATGGTAGCATACATCCTGCACAAAGTCCATGTTCACCTTGGTGAGGTGATCGTGGAGGATAAAAACGCCTGTTTTGGTGATATGGTAGCGGTTTTCATTGAGCGTGACCAAACCGATGCCCAAGCCCGATTCCAGTAGGACGCGAACACCGTAGCGGGAAAGCCCCGTTGCTTCCATGATGGCTTCCAGGGAAAGTCCTTGTTGCCCGCTTTCTTCGATTGCCGTCAGGATACCTGTATCCCTCATGGTCTTGGCTACCTGGAAAACCACAGGGCCGAAAGCAATCCATTGTGCCTGGTCTTTGGCGTCAAAAGCCGATTGTGTATCCTTGGAGAAAAATTCCATAAATCAGTGAGCGGTATGTTTAGCAAATAATAACGCGGCGTTGCAGCCTCCGAATCCGGAAGCCGTTTTCAAAAAGGCTTTCAATTCTTTTTCTTTGGGTTGGGTAATAACTTTAACGGGCATTTCTGTGCCTGGTGTTTCATACCCTTTGGTAGGCAGTAATACGTTTTCCCTCAGCGACTGAATGGACAAGATGGATTCAACAAGCCCCGCTGCGCCAAGGGTATGCCCGAAATAGCCTTTCAAGCTGTTGACGGGAACTTCGACCAATCCGGAAAGGTTGATGGCTTTGGCTTCCATGTCATCGTTGTACAAGGTAGCCGTTCCATGTGCGGAGATAAAATCTACTTCCCGGGGCTCGACTCCGGACGCTTTCAGGGCTTTTTGGATGGCTATGCTCAACTCCTGCCCAGTGCGGGAGGGCCCGGAAATATGATTAGCATCGTTGGATACAGAGCCCGCCAGGACTTTTATCGGGGGCGCCACGCCCGCGGTCGGCGCCGTCACACAACCCCCCATACCATCCAGGTCCGGGTCAGCTTTAACACCAGCCGACTCGCATTTTGTGGCCAGGGGTCCGACCGCATTTGGGTCCGAAGAAAAGATGATGGTCGCCGCTGCTTCCCCAAGGGTAACGCCAGCCCGATTGGCATCAAATGGCCTGCATGGCTCCGGGCTGACCGCCTGAAAGGATTGAAACCCCGACAAAATAAATTGGGTGATCACGTCGGCGCCGCTGACGATGGCGTGATCATATTGACCAGATCGGATTAACCTCAGGGCCACGATCTGGGCCTGCAACCCGGAAATACAGGCGTGTGAAACCACCAGGGGAGGGTTGACCAGCCCAAAATGTCTGGCAATGCGCTCCGCACTTCCATTTAGGGATAGGCTATCTGATTCGGTAATTCCTTTCTCCAACAGGGAAACATTGCCCTTGGTCGTGGAGAGGATAAATATCGTCCTGGGATCAGCACCCTTCAGGCCAGAGACCCAGAGGGCGTCCTGGATGGAGGCGATGACCATGTTTTCAAACTTAGTCAGCTCGCCGGCAGAGCCGGATAGTGCGCCCGCATCAACACGTGCGCCACCGCCGGCAGAACCGGATAGCACGCCACCTCCAGAATGTTCCATCGTGCCGGCGAAAGCCGTAGGCTCCATCAGCGACGCATAAAATGGAGTAGGAGAGAACTCCTCCCTATGGTGAAGGCGTATCCCGGTCCTACCCTGGAGCACCGACTGGAAATTGTCCAGGGTAGTGAGCCCCAGCGGGGAAAGCACATTATCAGCAACTACATATACGTCTCGCATGGAACGAATCATTTAGAAAACCCCATGCGTGCTTTCCATTCCTCGAAGTAGGGAGGATTGGTGAGTTGCAGGGCTGAAGTCTCCTTATCCAAAAAAACCTGGGTGGATGCTCCGGTAGCCACCAGAATCCCGGTTTCGGCATTATAGAGCTTGTATTCGAATTTCATCTTTGCCGCTTCACAAGGGTGATAAATGGTTTCCACGACCACCCGTTCTCCGTAGCGCAGGGAGCGTTTAAAATCGCAATGTATATTCACCACAGGAACGACGATTCCTTTGGCATAAAAGTCCAGATAGCCGATCCCGTATTTTTGTCCAAATGCTTCTCTTCCGTCTTCGAAGTACCTGACGTAGTGCCCGTGCCAGACAATGCCCAATGGATCCGCTTCATTAAACCTAACCGATATTTCTGTCCGATCACTTAATTCAGTCTTCATGGATGTTATTGATATTGTTTCTTCCAGGATTTGTAGTTATCCCCTATTATTTCAATGCAGGAATGTATACCTCCGGCCCAGTAATTCCTTTCCCCGAATGCACTGCCAGTCTTTCCTACGATTCGTTGGGTCATCAGCACCTGCATACTGGACAGATCTACAATGGTCACCCAGAGGGTTACCTTCTTATCTCCCTTGTCCAAAGCTTCCACGACGAAAACTATACCCAGTCCTTTATTGCCTTTGGGATCTATGCCTTTGACCACGCCCTGGATATCAGCAGCCTTTAGGCGGGTAGCATCGCCTTCATTGGAGGAAATCAGTTGGCCGGGGTCTATGGTGGAATTTCTCTGATTGACGCTGGTGAATTCGTTGAGGATGGAATTTTGATGAAAAGCGCCCTTTACATCATATTTCTTACTTTCCTTCTGCATCAGGTCATTGATGGCTTGAAAGGTTTGATCCACCATCATTTTAGGATTAGCTTTAGCATTGGCTGCCCCGTCATAAATCACTTTGGTCTGGGTGAAATCCAGCCCCAAAAAGGTCGGGGTAACATCCGGGTTATTGAAGAGGTCTTTAAGGTTGGCAGTTTGCGCAAATGCCATAGCAGGCAATAAAACCAGCAAAGCAAAAACAATCCGTTTCATGGTAGCTTATGTATTTAGTTGGAAATGAAAATCTTCAAAGCACACTGCGCCACGACCCGGTCTCCACTCATCACTTTACCCTTGACCTGGGTGGCATTGAATACCTGATGCTCTACGGTGACATAGGTCTGCAGCCACTCACCCACCTTTGGTAAATACACCACGTCCAGGTCCTGCACCGCTCCTATATATCCAATGGGAACTGGTTTGGAAGCTACCTGGTGAATATAACCTATCCGGGCAGCCGCTGTCTGGGCAATATTTTCCACCAGACCTCCCTCTGTCAGGACTCCATCTTCCAGGAGCACATGATCTGCTTTTACCAAATAACGGGAATAGGAAAGTTGTTCGTCTGTAAAATGAAACTCATCCACCAGCACAAAGGGTGGACGTTGAGGGATTAGGGATAATATAGGCAAAGCGCTTTCCATACCTTATGATTGCCAAAAATTATAATAATTATACCATTGTTCCGGGTATTTTCTCACTTTATTTTCCATTTCTGTACAAAAGGCATCCAGGATGATAGGTAACCCAGTCCGCTTATCAATCCCATCATACTGCCTGGGCACGCTGGCAAAGAAGTGATAGTGCAGGGGCTTTTCCTTTAAAGCAAAGACAAAGGAAACCGGCGCCTTATACGTAGCCGCCAGGATGAAGGGTCCGGCTGGGAAAGGTGCTTCCTGACCCAGAAAGGATGCCTTCAGGGTTCTGTTGCCTGCAACAAAGCGGTCTGCGTGCATACAAACCAGGTCTTTGTTTTTCAAAGCATCATTGATTTCATAAATATGAGAAAGATCATCCTTGATGACGATGATATGCGCCTTTCTTTCACCGGTAACGGTCGTGAGGTAGTCTTTGATTTTTTCATGTTCCGCGTCATACATCACAATATGGATGCGGGTGCCCAGCCTTTGCAACAGGTGTCCGGCAATTTCCCAATTGCCAATATGGCTGCTTAACAACATCCCTCCTTGTCCCCCGGCTACCATCGCGCGCAGGTGTTCTTCCCCATCGAAGTCGAAGGTAAAACGGTGGGGAATACCCGACATCAGCACGACCTTATCGATAAGGGACTGTCCGAATAGGTAGTAATTCTTGTATAAAGTCCCCACCGCGCGAAGCTTTCCATAGCCTATCCGGTCCCGGAAGAAACGGTACATGAGGGCATTGCTTTTCCACGAGCATAGGAAATAATACCCGGCTACCACCCGCAAAAGGACGTAACCGGACCCGACCCCCATGCTTCGCAGTACGTATACGAAAATGCGGTACCCTAACGGGGTTCCCTTGGATCTTCCCGCCCAGGTGGACACTAGGCTATGGCTTTTGTGTTGACCTTTGAAATAATGTAATCGTAGAAGTTCTGGAAGGTAAGGATGCCGGTGAAATCCTCAGGCTTTACTTTGAAGTGGAAATTGCTTTCAATGACGACGACCAAATCTATATAATCGAGGCTGTCCAGATCCAGGACTTCTTTGAGGCTGGCGGAAGGGACCATGGCGGATTGATCTGCTTCAAATTCTTCAGACAGGAACGCCTTGATCTTAGTAATAGTCTCTTCTGATGTAGTAATTGGGCTCATGCAGTTTTGCGAACAATTAGTGAGGAATTGGTTCCTCCGAATCCAAATGAATTGGACAGGAATACACCGATATTTTTTTCTCTAGCAGATTGAATAATGTCCAGTTTAGCTGAATCTTCGTCCGGGTTTTCAAAATTAATATTAGGGGCCATAAAGCCGCTTTCCATCATGAGCATGCAATATACGATTTCGCTGGCCCCCGCCATCCAACATTCGTGACCCGTCATGGATTTTGTGGAGCTCACCGGTACCGCCCTTTCCCCGAAAACCTGGGCCAGGGCCCTGGCCTCGCTGGCGTCTCCGGCCGGGGTGGATGTTGCATGTGCATTGACATAATCTATTTCAGAAGGGAGAATCCCTGATTCCCTGATGGCTTTTTGAAGGGAACGAACAGGGCCTTCCACGGTTGGATTAGAAATATGCTCTCCGTTGGAAGAAAAACCATATCCGATAACTTCTCCTAAGATGTTCGCCCCCCGCTTTTTAGCGGTATCCCAGTTCTCCAGAATCACGGTTGCGGCCCCCCCGGAGGGTATCAATCCATCCCTGTCCCGGTCAAAAGGACGGCTGGCTTTGGTCGGTTCTCCTTCGCGTATGGAAAAAGCCGAAAGGGCATCAAAGTTACCCATGGACAAATAGTTGATTTCCTGGGCGCCTCCGGTAACGATGCAGTCCTGGAGACCGGTGCGTATAAAATGATAGCCCAGTCCAATGGCATGGGAACCACTGGCACAAGCCGCGCTGATGGTGAAATTGACCCCCTTGAGGCGAAAAATGGTGGCCAGGTTCATGGTCACCGTAGAGTTCATGGTCTGGAAAACCGATCCGGAACCCACCAGGGTGGTATCCTTTTTCAGGCGGATCAGGTCTATGGCGTCGATAACAGGTTTGGCAGAGCTGTCATTTCCGTAGAGGATGCCTATTTCATGGGCATTGATATAATCCTGGTCAATACCCGCCTGAGCAAAAGCTTCAGATGTGGCCATATATGCATACTCCCCCTGTTCTGGGAGCATCAACCGGGCCCTTCTGTCCAGCACCCCTTTTAATTCGGGACGGTCCACAAAACCGGTGAGGGCAGAGCGGTAACCAAATTCCTTACGGACAGGATCGAAGATGATGCCCGATTGCCCTTTGTATAAAGAATCCCTGACGGCTTCCCGGTTTTTTCCAATGCAGGAGTATATACCCAGTCCAGTGATGGCTACTCTGTTCATACTAGAAAAATAAAGAAAATCAGGAAAACATTCCACCATTAACACCCAGGACCTCTGCCGTAATATAGGAGGCTTCAGGAGAGACCAGAAAAGCCACGGCGCTGGCTACTTCTTCGGGTTCCCCGAAGCGGCCGGCCGGAATATGGGCTTTCATGTCCTTTTCAGCAATATGCTGGGTCATATCTGTTTTGATGAATCCAGGCGCGACAGCATTAACGGTTATCCCCCTTTTGGCGATCTCGTGGGCCAGGGATCGGGTAGCGGCAATCACCCCTCCTTTAGCCGCCGCATAATTGGTTTGACCGGGCACGCCTTTCAAGCCGGACAGGGACACCATGTTGACGATGCGGCCATACCGCTTCAGCAGCATATTGGTCAGCACTAGTTTGGTCACGTAGAAGAACCCGTTCAGGCTGGCATTGATCACGGAATCCCATTGCTCATCCTTCATCCACACCATGAGGGTATCGTCGGTAATCCCCGCATTATTGACCAGCACTTCGATAAAAGCCTCCGGATGGGCCTCTATCCACCCACCCAATACTTCGCGCACTTCAACTTTATTGCCTACATCGAATCTGAGTATTTCACCGGTGCATCCTTTTTCCCTGACCAATTCCAGGGTTTCCAAAGCAGCGGTTTCATTGTCCTTATAGTTGATCAGGATATGATTTCCTCCGCCAGCGGCCAGCTTTACACAGATGGCCCTGCCGATTCCTCTGGATCCTCCGGTAACCAATGTACATTTCATGGCGATGCTTTTAATTGAAAGGAATAGGTGTGGCCGTGAGGGCAAAATAATCTGCTACCCGGCGCAAGTCTTCGTATTTAGGTTGGTCTTCAACAAATCGGGGAAAGAGCTGCCTTAAGGACGCATACACCTTATGGGTCTGGGGACTCAGGCGGGAAGAGGCCTCCAGGTAGTCAATGGCCTGAAGGACCGTCATCATTTGAATGGCCAGGACTTCAAAGGAATTATCGATCACCTTTTTGGTCATCAGGGCTGCATTGCAACCCATTGAAACAATGTCCTGGTTGTCGTTATTGTTAGGAATACTATGTACATACATGGGGAAGGCCAGGGTCTGGTTTTCCGCTACCGTTGAAGTGGCGGTAAACTGCATGCCCTGCATCCCGAAATTGAACCCCAATACCCCCAGGTTCACGAAAGGCGGAAGGATCTGGTTGAGCTTATCGTTGAGCAGGTAGTTGAGCTGGCGTTCACTGAGCATGGACAAACGGACGATGGCTGTTTTGAGCTTGTCCATTTCCAGGGAAACATAGTCTCCATGGAAGTTGCCTCCGTGAAAGATGTTATTGACTTCATGATCCACCACCGGGTTGTCATTGACCGAGTTGAGTTCGTTGGTCAGTACTTCCTGGGCTCCGGCAATGGTATCATAAACGGGACCCAGGATCTGGGTGACGCAACGCAGCGAGTAGTATTCCTGAACCTTGTCCTCAAAGACTTCCCTTTGGATATTCTCCGGGTTATACAGGTGATCGGCCCTGTCGTGGATCATGTTGGACCCACTGAGCAGTTCCCGCATCAGGGAAGCTATTTTGTTTTGCCCCTTATGGTGCTTAACGATATTGAGCTCGTGGGAGAAATGATCGTCATAGGCCTCCACAATTTCATTGGTCATGGCACTCAGGACGACAGACCAACAGAGCAGGCGTTTGGCCTGCAGCACATTGAGCATGCCTATACCCGTCATGGCGGAAGTGCCGTTGAGAATAGCCAGCCCTTCCCGGATATGGATGGTCAGTGGCTTAATGCCTTTGGCACTGAGGGCTTCCCAGGTATGGAGGCGCTGGCCTTCGTAAAGGGCATAGCCTTCCCCGATCAGGCCCAAACCTAAATGGGCCAGTTGTACCAGGTCTCCGCTGGCGCCTACCCCTCCGTGTTCGTATATGCAGGGATAGATACCAGCGTTGATCATATCCTTTAAAAGCTCGACCAGATCCGTATGGACTCCTGAATAAGCCTGCATCAAGCTATTGAGCCTGGCTACCATAACGGCCCTGATCAAGAAAGCATCCATGATCTTTCCACCCCCGGAGGCATGGCTGCGGATCAGGTTATATTGCAACTGCTGGCGGTTGGCTTCACTGACTTTATATTGAGCCATGGGGCCAAAGCCGGTGTTGATGCCATATATCAGCTTTTCGTTGGAAAAGTTTTTGAGAAATTGATGGTTGATCGCAACTTTTTTCAAAGCGGACGGATCCAGTGTCAGGGGTTGCTCCCCGAATAGGATATCGAAGAATTGGTCAGCAGTGAGAATTTGACCCCCTATAGTGATCATGTATTAAATAAAATTTTACTTTGAAAAGATACTCAGGAGCAAAACAACTGAAATACCGGCAACCGGCCAATTATTTTTAATTAGCGGTAAGTCCCTGAAGCCACTGAAACCGTGCATTTGGGTCAGCTATTTTCAATGATAACCACGGCTGAAGCTACAGCGCTAAGGTGTGTCAAGGAGATCCATATTTTACAGGTGGAAAACTGTTCCAAGGTTTTAGCCGTTTGCCCCATTAACCTAAGCTGGGGTTTACCCTTTGGATCCGGCAGGATCTCTACTTCTGAAAAGGCCGTACCCGAGGCCCAACCGGTGCCCAAGGCTTTGAAAAAAGCTTCTTTGGCCGCAAACCGGGCGGCATAGTGTTCCATTGGGTGCGCTTTAGACTGGCAATACTTTATTTCCTCAGCACTGAACACCAGTTCCCTGAATCCTTGTTCCTTGGCTATTTTAGCGCCAATGCGCTCCACTTCAATGGCGTCTATGCCCAGGCCTTGAATCATGACTTGCTTTTTTTATGACATTGACGGATCCGCTTTTCAATATGAAGCCGCTCTGACTGATTGGCGATTTCTTTGGTCAGGGCCACGGCATAATGCTTTTGCGCCGCTTCAAACTGTTTTTGTTTGTACAAGGCATCTCCACTAAGCACATATCCGTGGTAATATTCCGGATTAAGGGCTACCCATTGCTCCAGGTCAATCGCATGCCCTGCTTCCAGTTCCCTTTGCATGGCCCTGAACTTTACGAAATCCTGAAAATCGGCCGTTTGACCGAAGGCATCCTTGGCCAGCACATCGGTAGCCACTTCAGTAGTAGGTGGGGTCGTTAAACCCCAGATCTGGTGGAGATCATATCCTACGAAAGCCCCCGTTTGCCAAGGGGCCGTACTGACATACATCTTTTGTAAACGGGGAAGAAATACGATGGAGTGATGGCCTATGAACTGATGCATCGCTTTTTCGTTCCCATATCCTATGTGCTTACCCTGGAGTCCGTATGGATCGCGCAGGATAGCCAAGGTCGATGCTACTGTATTAGGACCCGCTTCCCGGAGGAGTTGTTGCAAACGCTGTAACCTGTATCCGCTGGCCGTTTCGTGGAGCTGGTACTGGTTGGACTTCGTATCACCTAAGCCTTTACTCTGAAAGTGATTGGCGCAACATATGCTTTCCTCACCCGGGTCGTAGACCTCCAGGGCAGTAGGTGTTTTCTCAATGATAACCGCCTTACCGTCAACGGCAGAGCCTATCAGGAAGGATTCCGATACAAACATTTTCCGGCTTTTGGCAATGGCCACTGCCTCATCAATACTCCCCGCATATTGGAGGATTTCCCTCGCTACCAGGGAAACAGGGGTAGCCGATCCCATGGGAATGGCCGATTTTGCAGCATTGATGGTCACCGTTAGCCCACCTGCATTCATGCCGGATACAATGCCAATGAAACCACCCCAGGTTACCGATACGAAGGGAAAACCCTTGTCCGGACGGGTAAATTGAATGATCTTATTTTCAGCAAACCGGTCCCCTGCAAAAAAGTCAAAATTCCTGCCGATGATTAATTCCCCATCCTGTGACCTGCTGCCCCAGGTGCCGAAAGCGGTACAACCCACCAAAGCCAGGTTCTGGACTGCATGACCTATGTCATGCGCCGCATGGTAATTGAGGAGTCGCTCGTAATTATGCCCAATATAGTTGAACTCCTCAGAGGCAGATAAGCTAATCCCGTAGATCTCTTCCCTATATTCCCTGGTCACGTGACGATCCAGGTTCCGGTTAAAGAAGCCAACCATATATTTCAGAAACCGAAGCCAGCGCTGGGAAGGGATCATGTGCACGATCTGATCCCTGAAATAACTTTCCTGGATTTCCAGCAGGGCCTTGGTCAGCTTTCCATTGATGACTCCCCGGCTGTAAGCGGGGCCCTCCACATAGAGCTCATACAATCCATGGACGTTTCTCCTTAACCAATTGGGGCCTAGGGTATAGAAGCCTCGTGCGGGCTCGGAGCGTTGCAGGCTTTCGCTGGTCCTGTCTTTGGGCTGAGGCGGTTTCATCCTGGATACCACCACCACGTAAACCGAGAACAAGGCTATAAATACGATCAGTATGAGGAGAAGGTAGAAAGCAATGAGCATGGTGCAAGTTAAGCTAAAGTGAGCGCCTTCCGCGCTATGTCAGGCTTCGCAGCGTTTGGCGCCCGAAGGTTCAGGCTTCGCGGATCTTCGCGACGAAGTCGTCGGTGCCCAACACGTCCGCGCAGGTAGCCAAGGCCGATATGGCCGCACCCAGGATTCCATGCAAATTAAGGTTTTGACCCGTTAGAAACAGGTTGGGTATTTTGGTCCTGGCTGCAATAATGGTTTTCACAGGGTCCCTGAAATCTTTGACGATGCCATAGAGTGTGCCATCAGGGGTGCCCAGATAATCCCGTATGGTCAGCGGCGTAGAAGCATACCACGTGCTCACGGCCCCGGGTAACCAGGGGAACTTTTCGGCAGCCAGGTTCAATAATTTTTGATAATGTACTGCCTTAAAACGTTCATAATCTTCCCCCCTGTCTGCCTCCACTGCTACAGTGTTAAAGGTATGCGCCCAGGGTTGTACGTCTTCAAAGCGCATATAGGTCATCAAGGTCAGGGAGGCGGCAAACGTGGGTTGGGTTCTGGATGGAGAGAAAAACAAGGCATAACCCCTCGGCCAGTCCTCTTTTGAATAATCGCCCATCGTCCAGGCGTTCCCTTTGGTATGGTAGTAATAATTATGCTTTACATAGGCCACCGCTGCTGGTTTCAGGACGATATTGACGCTAAAGCAGGATATGGCGTTCTCCAGGCTTTCTATCCTGCGCCTGTAGGCTGGTCTGATCTGGTCGGAGTCCGTCAGCGCCAGGGTATGCACCGGATGAAGGTTGGAGATAAAACGATCTCCGTATATACGCGCGCCATCCGCGAGCTCGGCGTAGGCGATCTGCTGGGGCGCGGAGCCACGTTGCTGCGCGTCCTCTGGCTGTCCGGACGCTACGCCGCGCTGCTGCGCGTCCTCCAGGTGTCCTGACGCTACGCCACGCTGCTGCGCGCTTTCCTGGGAGCCCTGTACGAGCTTTACGACCTCGGCCCGGGTCCTGATCAGGCCACCGGCTGCCCGGATCTTTCCAGCAAGGGCTTTGGCGATCTGGGAACCACCATCTATACATTTCCAGGAGGACTCTATAAAACTATTGAGGATAAGGGCATGAATATAGAAGGGCGTTTTATGGGGTTGGCCGGCATAGAGTAGGGTATTACCCGCCAGCACTTCTCTAAGCACAGGGTCCTCCGTAAAGGAGTCGATGGTTGCTTTAGCATCCCACTCCAATACCTCTTCTTTTTCCTGGTATACGCCTCCAGCCCGGAGGTTATATAAGGGGAAGCGCGCACATACATCTTTGATCGCCTGGGCATAAGCAGAAATGCCTTCCCTTTCGGCAGGAAAATCGTTGGTAAGCTCCTGGATGAACCGTTCATACCCTTGGGCAAAAACATACTCCTTTGGATCTCCGGCAATGAGGATCTTGTCAAAGGCTTCCTGGTCCATACGGACCAGCTTTAACGCCTCCATGATGCCCAGGTACTTGAAGATTTGATAGAGGTTTTGTCCTTTGGCCAGTCCGCCCAGGTAATGGACCCCTGAATCGAATACCAATTTGTCCCTGGCATACGTTTGGAGGGCTCCTCCGATCTGGGGGTTTTTCTCCAATATAGCCACCCGGTAGCCTTCTTTGCTTAGAAGCGCACCTGTGACCAGGCCGCCTATGCCGCTGCCGATGATGACGGCGTCAAAGCGCTCTGGTGTGCCGGCATTAAAGCGCTCCGGTGAGGCGCCGGCTTGGAAAGGACCAGTGCCCGGCTGGGTAGACTTGCCCGCGTCAGCCCGTATTAGCTCGCTCCCATTATCCTGTGCCATGTCCGCTGATTTTAGGATCCTGAAGCGGATGCACATGGTCCCGTCCTTCTGAGTAGTGGTGGGTGCCGATCACCTCCACTTCCTGGTGCCGGATCACGTAGATCATGTTAGACGTAAGCTTGGTCTTATCGATTTGCAGACAGCGCATGCCCTTGGCTTCGGCAATATCCCGGATGAGCTGACCGGAAAAGAAGGATAGGCCAGCCGCGGAGGTTTTATTAAAACCATATAAACGCGTAGAGAAAAATTCCGTGTACCGGGTTCCCCAGTGTTTTTTTGTCAAATCTTTATCTGCGTCCCGGATCAATAGGACTCCTCCTGGGCGTAAATGACGGATACATTTCTCCACCAGGGCGATTTGCTCAGGTCGCTGGAGGTAGTGAAGCATATCGGAGACCACAATCCCATCATAGGTTTTCATGGGAAATTCCAGGGCATCGGCATGATAGAATTGAAGATTGTTTGGACGGGAGAAGCCGTGCTGTGCCACTTCTATTTTTTCTTCATCATAGTCCAGGGAGCTGATATTTCTTTTTGGTGCGCTAAAGGACAACATATAGCTCATGAAACCATATCCACAACCCATATCGAGAATATCCCCCTCTTTAGGAAGGTATTCGTGGAATAGCTGGTAATTCTTTTCCATGGCCGTTTTCACCCGCATATACCATTCCAGGACCGGACCTTTATAGATGAAATTATAGCGCAGGGTTTCCCTGAAGTAGGCAGGTTGTTCCCTTTCTTTTCTGAGTGCCCCAAACTCCTCACGGATATAGCGACCCACTAATTTTGCCCTTTCTGCATAGGTAGAGCCGAAGCGGGTATCCCCGGCCGCTATGCGGGGCAAAAACTTCAGGGTGATCCTTCCATCTTTGAGCAAAAAATCACCTTTGGTAATGGTATACCCCGTGCCATGAATTAGAATGGGTAACAGATCCAGCCCTAATTGTTCGGCAAGGAAAAACGCGCCCTTATGAAATCGATGGATTTCTCCGTCCTGAGACCGTGTCCCTTCCGGGAATACCACGATACTGTATCCTTCTTTTACCTTATCCCTCAAATGCGCTGATCCTCCTTCCGCCCCATACATAATGGGATAGTAGTCACCCAGGTGAACAATACCGCCCATGATGGGAGAATGCCATACCCAGTTATTGGTCAGCAGGATGAGTTTGGGATAGAGCATTTGAATGACCAGGCTATCCAAAAAGGACTGATGGTTACAAATAATCAAGGCAGGATTGGAAAAATCTTCCTGCAACGGATTAAGGATGGTTTTGCGCACGTTCACCATGATATAGATCAGGGAACGAATAAACTTGGACTTGAGGTAGTGGAAAGCGTTTTTACTCCTGCGTTTCCCAAAGGGACGGCCTTTGACCAATACCAGTCCGATCAGCGTCAGGATAAGCGCACCAACCACAAAATAACTGTAGGATATTAAGGTTTTTATAAATCCGGATAATGTCCAGGGAAAGCGACCATGTTTTACCCTCCGGGCGATCAAAAGATTAAACAAAAAGGGAATCAGGATCTGGGACATGATTACCACGCAGAGAATGCCCACAATGGAGATGATGGCAATGGACCTCAACGCCGGATGATGGGCAAACACGAGCACACCCAGACCAGCAATGGTCGTGACCGCACTAAGGATGATGGAGCTTTTATAAGAGGATAGGTTCTTCTTACCGGTTTTGTATTCCTGCAACAACCCATCCATGATGAACAGACTATAATCATCACCCATGCCAAATATGAATGCCGATATGATGATGTTGATGATGTTGAAGTCTATGTGGAGCAGGGCCATGATGCCCAGAATCCAAAGGAAGGTAATGAACATGGGAATAAAGGAAACCAACGTCAATTCAAACCTTCCGTAAGTCAATAGCAATACCCCGAACACCAGCAGGGAAGACATCCAGGCAATACTACCGAAGTCATTGTTGATCAGGTCTACAAACCGTGCCGTCAGGTACTGGCGGTCCAGTACCGTCACTCTGGCGTCTTGGTCGAAGACATCGTACACCTTTTGTTTGTTTTGCGGAGCCACTTTGAGCAAAGTCACCACCGTGGCTTTATCTTTTTGTTCCGTGATATAATCGGATAAGTAACCATTCCTTACCTGATCCAGGGTGGAGCGTTCCACCGGAGCATAAGCTTTGTTGAGTACGGTATCAAAACCATGGAATACCCCTGTCTTAAATCCCTGCGCTGAAGCAGCTGCATTCAGGTCGGCTTCCAGTGTTTTCCTTTTTTCCGGCGTCCAATAAGCGTTCCAGCGCGCAATACGGATCTGCTGCAAGGAGTCAGAGATTAATAGGCTGGACACCCCGGAATACCTTTTTACTACTCCTTGATTTTTCAGGGCCTCTATTTTACCGACGACCTGTTCATTGGCTTCCAGTGCCTGATTCAGGTTTTTGCCCTCGGTCACGAGATAGACCGATTGATAGGAGTATACGCTGATCTTACTTAATTCTGCCTCCGCGCTTTTCAAGGCCGGGGACATATAGTTCATCTTATTGAGGTCTGCTTCAAAGCCCACCTTCGGCGCCATGTAGCCAAAAAAGAAGGTCAGGGCTATAATGCCCAGGACCAGGTACTTATTATACTCCGGCCTCAGTTCGGCCAGGCGGTCTATCCAGTTGATCAGGAAGCCCAGCTTATTTCTCCGGGGCATGTTTCTCTGGGCATCCGCCACACCAGCATGTGTCTTTGGGCCATTCTCCATCTCAGCGTTTCCATGGGCAGTGACCACCCCGCCAGGCGCGGAGAAAAGCGCGCCCTCTGGGATGGTCACGTGCCCATCTATCGCCCCAGAGCGTGGTTCCACAGGGCCGTCCGCCACCCTGGCGGACGAGCTTTTTTCCTCGTCCAGAGGGGTGGCAAATGGTACCTTGAGGCCTGGCGAGGTGGCTGTCCCCCGGGCCGGGTCTATTGGGCTTTCACCTGATGCATCTGCTTGTAAGGCAGAGGGACCGAGATGCGGCAATAAATGTGGTAAGAACACCAAAGAGCAGAAAGACGCGCCGATCAGGCTGAACGCCGCGAACAAACCCAGGTCCTTGAGGATCTCCGACTCCACGAACTCCAGGCAGAAGAACCCACCGATGGTGGTAAAACTGCCTATGGTCAGGGGCATGGCCAGATCCCGGATGACCTCAGGAATACTTCGGGTATGGCGGTAATGGTTGAATACGTGCAAGGAATAATTGACAGCCACGCCTAATACGACAGAACCACTGCCCAGGGCGATGACCGAAATGCTTCCCCTGATAAAATTAATGGTTGCCAAGGCAAACAAAGAGCCGAATAAGACAGGGACCAGTATGATGATAGGCGCCCGTTTTTTCCCAAAATATATTCCAATGAACAAAATGAGAAACAAGACGGTAATGGCCTGCGTATAGAGGGTATCCCGGCGTAATTGCAGGGCATTCCCTACGGCCACGGCCACTGCTCCGAAATAGGTGGTCTGAATAGTGGCATAAGGTGCTGCACCGGGACCTGAAGACCCCGACAAGCTATCGATGATTTTATCAATCCCCAGGAGCAGGTGCGCGTTTTTCCCCGTATTATTGACTGGATACTTAGGCGTCAGAAACAGGAGCAGGTGGCGCTGGTCCTTGGTCATGACGTATTGATCGTAGAGCTGGAAGTTGTCGTCGTATTGCAGTTGCTGTAATTTTTTGAGGCCCAGGAAGGAAATTCCTACCGGGTCCTTGAGGAGCATGCTTTTAAGGGCAAAGCCTGCTGGGGAAATCAGGGTCTTGTAATCGGAGGCCAGGCTCCGCCTGAGTCCTGGAGGACGAATCAGGCTATCCATGGCGACATAATCACCGGAGTCCAGGAAGGAGGGCAGGTGATCCGAAATCGTATTAAACAAGGAGAGCGTCAGGCTATCATCTACTTTGGCCGTCAGTTTGGATATAAAGGGAGACAATTCGTGCTGTAAATCCAGGCAAAGTTGATCCGCATAATTGACCAGGGTATCCGGCTGGGGGGCGGCATTGGTATCTTTGAGCGAAACCATCAACACCAGCCTTTCGGTAAACCGGGAGTTCTGGAAGACCTCGTTGAGCTTTTCGATCTTCTTATCCTTGGGCAACATCTTGGAGATGTCCTCCTCGAAGGTCACTTTGGATGCATACCAGCCCAGGAGGAGAAAACTACCAATAAAACAAAAAAGAAAGACCAGCCTATGAGCATGGAAGAATCTATAAGTGCTTAAGAGGACTTTTTCCATGAGCGCATTCGGATTGCAGGCTAAGGTCTATAATAGGGTACGAATGTAGGGAAAATGCTCCTATTGATCCCCTTCTTCCGGATCTGGCGCCACGGGCGCGTTTTTATCATTGAATTTATAACCCACCAGGGCTTCGGCCAGGGGCTGGACCCGGTAAACGGCCTTATCCATGCGGTTATTCAGCGCTATGATGGTATAACCCTTATCCAGGAGCCGGAAGAATACCGCATTGTTGCCATGCCAGTATCCATTATGGAAAATGACCTTCTGGGAAGGATAGAGGAACATATGCCAGCCCAGTCCATAGTTGCGGATACCGGGTTTTTCCAGGCTATAAGGCTTGTAGGCTTGCTCCAGAGAAGATTTGCTCAGGAAGTTGCCCCTTAGAGCCGCATCCCACTTCAACAGGTCCCTTACCGTAGAATAGACATTCTTGTCTCCATATACGCCGTCCAGATTGGTCCAGGGCATTTGCCTTCCCCTGCCGTCATAGGAGGGAATAGCGGTAGCCAACCGATCAGGGGTGCAGATATACGTATCCTTCATGCCCAAAGGATCGAAGATGGATTCTTTGATGTATTGGGGAAAGGGTGTGCCGGTGACTTTTTCTACAATCAGGGCCAGCATCGCATAGTTGGTATTGCAATAGTGGAAATGGGTGCCTGGCCTGGTCATGGGCTTGGGCTTATACTGGGTCAGATAGCTCAGTAAGCCCTCATTGGTGAGGATGGGTCCCTTACTGAGGAGCGTTACAGGAATGAGGTAGAGGTAGTTGGGTAAACCGCTTCTGTGGTTAAGGAGCATGCGTACCGTGATCCCAGGGTAGGGGAAGGCGGCCAGATAGGCTTGCACATTGGTATCCAGGTTGATCTTACCTTCTTCCATGAGCTTTAGCACCGCCATGGCCGTAAAGGTTTTAGACACGGAAGCCAGGTGAAAAGCACTGTGCTCGGTTACAGGAGGCGTATTTTTCCTTAAGCGTTCGTATCCGCTATAGCGTTCAAAGACAATGCTGTCATTCTTGGCGACCAGGAAAGAGCCATTCATTCCTGTACGAACGAGCGTTCCGTAAAAGTTTTCAGACAAGGTTGAAATACGATTAAACTCTTCCGTAGTGATGGTGCGCCTCGTGCCGGCCACTGTATCCTTATGAACGCTTGTTGGTTGAGTAGCAGGCTCAGGTTGTTTAGCTCCACAACTAATCATAATGCCAACGATGCAAAGTCCTAATGCGATATGTCTCATGCAAATCCTCTTTTTTCTTAACATTGCAAAGAAATAGACTATAAGGCAATGTCAGAAAAAAAATTAACGAGCTATCCAAAAGAAAAGATCAATATCCTGCTTTTAGAGAACATCAGCGAGACGGCGGCGAAAATATTTCATGACGG